>JACDNV010000012.1 GCA_017656425.1 Candidatus Neomarinimicrobiota bacterium
TTATGTCTTTTTGTGAGGTATATTATATACATGAAGAGTTTGATGATGTAATAGTATTCCCTCCTCTGTTTTATATACCAAAAAATAAAGAGAGAGAACTTCTAGAAATACTTAAAAAGAAAAGCATGGAAGATGATATTAAATATGAAATGTTAGAAAATAAATATTCGAAAGAGATAGAAAGACTGGAACATTATGGACTTATAGTAAGGGAACTGGATAGATCGACGGGAAAATTTAGCAGAATAAATATAACTAATAGAGGAATTTTATACTTAGAACTTACAAAGGAGGAAGGATATGTATAGAAAGTTTTCACCATTAATTTTAATTGCAGAAAGTCCTATCCATGCAGGTAGCGGTTCTGAGTTGGGAATTGTGGATTTACCAATACAGAGGGAAAAATACACAAATTTCCCGAAAATTGAAGGATCAGGACTTAAAGGATGTATAAGGGAGGCTTTTAGGTTTTCTAAAAAGGAAGCAAATGTAGAGTCTTCTCTAGAAAATATGAGTAATGATGATCTTATATCTCTGGTATTTGGTCCAGAAGAGGGAGATGCGCACGCTGGTTCAATTGCTTTTACTGACGCTAAAATTTTATTATTCCCTGTAAAGTCTTTAAAGGGTGTTTTTGGCTGGATTACTTGTCCGATGGTTTTGAATAGGTTTGTTGAAGATATGAAATTTGCTGACAAGGTAGATAGTATAAAGGAATGGAATTTAGAAAAAATCAGGTATACAGTACCGGAAGATTCGGACCTTGTTATTTTTGGAGATAGAATTGTTCTTGAAGAGTTTACTTTTAAAATAGAAAAAAGTAATAAGACAAGCAAAGTAGCAAGCATACTTTCTAATATTGTTTTTAATGAAGATACGGCATATGAGTATTGGAAGGATAAGTTAAGGAAAAACCTTGTAGTACTATCTGACGATGACTTTCAACAATTTGTAACACATTCAACTGAGGTCATTACCAGAACAAAGATTGATTCTGAAACTGGTACTGTTCAAAGTGGTGCACTTTGGACGGAAGAGTATCTACCTCAAGATAGTATTCTTTATTCAATTGTAATGACTACACCTGTTAGAGTTAAAGAAGAGAAGAAAGGGCCCTTTAAAGGAGAGAATCCAGATGAAGAAGCAGAGAAAGTTATGAATTTCTTCAAATTGAAAGTACCTGAGGTCATTCATCTTGGTGGAAACCAGACCATAGGAAAAGGTATTGTAAGAATAAAGCTATTGGAGGATTAAAATGGGTGAGAAAGGGAATATTATATATAAAATTGAAAAAGGGAGAGCGGAGTTTGCTTATAAATGTGTTGAGGATGTTATAAAAAAATCTGATCAAAAGAAGAAAAAAGAATATCAATCTCATGTAAAAAGAATTCCACAGATGATACTTTCAAATGGGCTTGGGCAAACACTTGCTTTTATTAAGGCCAAATCTAAAAAAGGGAATTCTTATGATTTAATTTACAAGCAATTAACTGACTATATGAAAAGTGATTGTACTTCTAGAATATCTATGCCAGATAATGAATCGGATTTAATAGAATGGGTTATCTCTTGTGATTCAATTGATTATAGATATATTACTCAGGAAGTAATTGCATTTTTAGGCTGGCTCAGAAGATTCGTAGAAGGATTGATAAAGGAGGATAATTAAATAATGAATATAAAAAAGAGAATAGAGGAATCCTCTAGGAATTATAAATTTTTTAATTGTAGGGATACATCTGAAATTCTCTATTCTTTGATTAATATGAAAATAGTGCGGAATGGGAGAAAGATAGATTGGTTTTATGAGTTTCCTCAAAGTTTTGAGAAAAATATCCATCTTCTTTTTGGTAGATTGATACCAAAAAGCAGTATTTCTGAAAATGAAAATAAGGATAAGTATCTGGAGCTTGTTATAAGAGAATTTGATAAAATGAAAAATAGTATTATACCCAGGATAGTGGCAAGACAGAAAAGGGTCATAAATCATTTGAAATATTCAGGATATGAGAGTAAGAATTTTGTTCTTTTATGTCCCTGGAGACTTGTCATTGGCCTTGGATCTTCTCATCCACAGGAAACATCTATGACTTTTCATCATATTTATGGAATACCGTATATACCTGGAAGTGCGATAAAAGGAGTTACAAGATATTGGTTATTATTGAAAATTTATGAGGAAATTGGTTTAACTTATTTTGGACAGATAAAATCTCTTGAAAATATTCTTGAATCAGCTGAATTGAATAATAAAGATGAAAGGCTGGATGAATGGGATTTTGAAAAAAAGTTTAGGGTAGAGGAAATCAAAAGGGATAGAGATGAGACATCATTAAAATTTTATGATTTTTTAAAGCAAAGACAGGATTGTATTAAAGAATTTCAGAATATTTTTGGTACTCAGAATCATAAGGGTGAAATAATATTTTTTGATGCTTATCCAATAGAAGAAGTAAACCTTAAAGTTGATATAATTAATCCCCATTATTCAAGCTATTACGATGGGAAAGAACCACCAGCAGATTGGCAGGATCCTGTACCTATTAAGTTTTTAACAGTTGAAAATACGAAGTTCCTATTTCATCTTGCAAGTAAAGAAAATAATTTGCTACAAAAGGCTGAAAACTACCTTAAAGAAGCTGTCAAGGAATACGGAATTGGGGCTAAAACTTCTCTTGGTTATGGAATTTTTAGAGAAGAATAATGCCTACCCCTCTATGCCCCTACAACAGGTTTCCAAAATTTAGAGATTAAGATTGCGTAAAGGTTGTTGTAAGTAGTAATTTAGGCAGTTGGGGGGAGTGTCCATTCAGATGAGAAATTGAAAAAAGCGAGCAAGCTATCAAGCCAGTCTCTATGAGACCCTCCGAAGGAGTTCTATCGAACCTTCGGGGCAAGCCAGCAAGCAAGTAAAGTTGTATTGCTATTTTTGAGGAAAATATAACCAGTGAACAAGCTAACAAGCTTGCAAGCCTTTAAGCCTGCTAGCTATTAATGTTTTAAGCCTACTTATTTTGATTAAAAAAGCAGGGTGTGTAAAACACTGGAGGAAAACTTCATTACCCAATACCAAAGATATAAAATTGTATTATTCTACATGAAAGATTACATTTTGATTGTGAATGTATTTTGGTAAATATAATAGGGGAGGGGATGTATGAGAATCAATTCATCAAATCTTTTTATTTCTTCAATGATTTTTTCCTTATTTTTATGGTATCTTCGTGTTCAATCATAGTGGACTCTGTGATTAGAGGTGTTGAAAAGGGTGTAAGTCAGACAGTTGAAAAGAAAGTTGAAGAAGCTGTTTATTCCGGACTTGCTCCGAAGAGCGATATACCTAAACCTGCGACTGCACAATGGGGGCGATTTATGGCTTTGCAGGCACAGGTGCTTTTTTCATATACCTTTTCACCAGGTGGTTATTGGGTAGGTAAGATAGTATTTAGTCCAGGAGAATATGTTAAATATGAAATGTCTGAAAATGATGGATCAAAGGTTATTATTGAAAAAGCATTTTTAAAGAAACTTGACAATAGAAACCGATGGTGGAGAATTTCGTGGGTAAGCGGTGATGAGACATGGATATATGAAGCTTTACTCTCACCCGCTGAACAAAGAATTGTTCGCCTGAGAGCACGCGATACTAATAGGAATGAGGGTGAGGTACCTATCATCGAAAAGATTGTATATATACAGCCAGCAAAGATTACAGATGAAAGTATACAGGGTGCTACTGTTGGAAAGGAAGTAGTTGAAACGCCTGCTGGTAAGTTTGAATGCGATTATGTGGTATTCGTGTCTGTTTCCAGTGAAGGCAAGATTGAGTGGTGGATAAATGACAGTATACCCGGGGGTGTTATTAAATACATGTTGACTGATAATGAAGGAAAAGTTGCCTGGTCAGCTGTGCTAAAGGAATATGGTAAAGGTGCAACTATTGTTCTGGAATCATATTAGTTATTTCCAAAACGTTATATTATTCTGATGAAATAAATACTGATTTGTGGGTAAAGCTTTTCAATATTTCCATAGAAAATTCAGGATTACATAAAGAACTAAAAAGAATAGTAAAATGGCGAGGGTAATCTGCATACCAGGTGACAATCTTATTATTGAATTTCGTTTTTTTCTTTTCTTCTTTATTTTTCTTCTATTAGAACTTCCATTATCCATTTTAATAAATTTCCCTGCATTTTCTATTTTTAATACATATAAAACTTAGAAAATAAGCCTGTCTAAAAACCATCTTATAATTATTAATATAAAGTGAAAATAACATGTTGAATTTAAAATTATCTTTTAAATATCAAAAGATAATATCGTCTTTTTAAATTAATCGTGGATGTAATCACTTTCTTTATCGATATTATTTTTAATAATTGAAAATATTGAAATATAAGTTTAATTTCACTGTCAATAAAATCATTGTGAGGGAGGCTATGAAGCGAGCGATTTTTTTCATTATAATCTCAATTCTATTATTGATCATATCATGTCCTAAGAAAGAAATCAAAAGTTTTGAAATTGCTCCGGTTTTCTCTGACAATATGGTTCTGCAGAGAAATATGGAAGTAAAAGTTTGGGGTTGGGGTAGTCCAGGTGATAAAGTAGTGGTTGAAATTGCAGGTCAAAGTTATGAGACAGTTGTTAATAAGAATGGTGAGTGGTCAGTAAATTTAAATAGAATGAAGGAAGGTGGACCGTTTGTACTAAAAGCGTTTTGTGGGAAGGATACAATCTCAGTGAAAAATGTAATGATTGGTGAGGTGTGGTTGTGCTCAGGTCAATCCAATATGGAGATGCCTCTAATTGGCTTTCCACCGAAGGATACCATTAAAAATGCTCAAGAAGAGATAAAAAATGCCGATTATCCTGAGATAAGGTTATTGACGGTAAATCGCCATGTATCATTTGCTCATGAATATAAATTTTCAGGACAATGGAAAGTATGTAATCCTGAGAATGTTAGGAATTTCAGTGCCACTGCCTATTTCTTTGGAAGAGAGTTGTATGAGAATTTAGGTGTTCCCATTGGACTGATTAGTTCCAGCTGGGGAGGTACTCCTATAGAAGCATGGACGGGTGCTAATTGCCTATCCAGTGTTGAGGGATTTGAAGATATAGTAGATCGGATTGAAAAAGGCAGCAATGAATATTTTGTGCTGAAGAATTGGTGGGAAAAATTGAAGAAAATAAATGTGCCGTCTGATGATACCTTCTGGGCAAATCTAGACCTTAACTATGAATTATATATCGATGAAAAAACAGAAGGATGGTATGAGATAGATCTGCCCACACTATGGGAGAGTTCCGATCTTGGTGAGTTTGATGGAGTCGTATGGTTTAAGAAAATTGTTAATCTGCCATCAGAATGGATGGGAAAGAAGCTTGTCATTGAACTTGGTCCAATTGATGATATGGATAGGACGTTTTTTAATGGATTCGAGATTGGAAGAATTGAGAAAATGGGATACTGGCAGGAAAAGAGGAGATATGAAATCCCGGCAGATATTGTAAGAAAGAACAATGTAATTGCTGTTAGAGTAATAGATACCAGAGGAGGTGGCGGAATTTATGGTTCAAAGGAAGATATGAAAATATATCCATTAGACAACCCGAATGATTACATTTCAATTAGTGGTGCATGGTACTATAAACCTGTTGCGGAATTTGTGAACAATACCTTATATGTATTTGGTAAGGGAGATAAATCTTTTGAATCCAGACCGAAGTTAACTCTAAATCTTACCCCGTACACTCCATCGACGCTTTTTAATGGGATGATCTATCCTCTTGTAAGATTTCCAATAAGAGGCGTTATATGGTATCAGGGTGAGTCAAATGTTGGTAATGCCAGTAAATATTTTTCACTTTTTTCTACAATGATTAATTGCTGGAGAAAATTCTGGGGTTATGATTTCCCGTTTTATTTTGTTCAAATAGCTCCGTACAACTATGGTGGGGGGTCGCAGTCTCAACTGCTTAGGGAAGCTCAGTTAAAAACAATGCTGGCGGTTGAAAACACAGGTATGGTTGTTACAACCGATATAGGAGATGATGAAAATATCCATCCAGCTAATAAGCAGGACGTTGGAAAAAGACTTGCATTATGGGCACTTGCAAAGACATATGGATTTATGGACATTGTTTGCTCGGGTCCAATATACGAAAGAATTGAGATTGAAGGTGATAAAATCAGAGTATTTTTCAAATATGCAAGGAATGGGTTGATATATAAACCAGAGGATGGGAAATCTTATTTCCAGATAGCTGGAGAAAATAGGGTGTTTTATCCTGCTGAGGTGAAAGTTGAAGGTAACACTTTGATTGTCTTTAGCGATAAAGTCAAGAATCCAGTAGCAGTCCGATATGGATGGTGCAATACTCCACATGCGACTATATTCAATAAAGAAGGGCTACCTGCTTCTCCATTCAGGACAGATAGCTGGTAATATTTTTGTCCGATAACAATTGATTTGTAGTGAGAGGTAATTTTTTATCAAAATAGAGTAGAAAGGAGATTATCGTGTGTAATTTTCTAAACTTAGATAATACTTTTATAAAATCTCTTACGTTAGTATTGATACTAATGTTTTTATTTTCCTGTTCAAAAAAGATAATAACAAGTTTGGCTAAAAGGGAATATGTAGAGCATCAGTTAAAAAGATTGTCACCAGTACATATTAAGTTTGATCGGAATTCGGCTACAGAGAATGATATTAAGGTAATTAGAAAATTAGCTGAAGCTGCAAAAATAATCGATGAGCTATTTCTACTACAGGTTTATGAGAATAATCCAAGGATCAAAGGAGAATTGGAAGGAAATCCTGAATATGCACCTTACCTTGAATTGTTTAATATTATGTTTGGTCCATGGAATAGAATTGATGGGGATAAACCATTTATTAATAATATTGAAAAGCCACTCGGTGCGGCTTATTATCCTGAAGATATGAGTAAAAAGGAATTTCTGAACTATATCAAGGAAAATCCCGATCAGCGAAAATTATTTGAATCCAATTTTACAGTAATCAGAAGGCGTAATGTTATGCTGGTTGCCATACCCTACCATGAATATTACAGAGATAAAGTTGAATCAATTGCAAAGCTTCTAAAAGAAGCTGCAAGCATAACCAATGATTCGAGCTTGAAAAAGTACCTGAACCTGCGTGCTAAAGGGTTTCTTACTGATGATTATTATGAAAGTGATTTAGCCTGGATGGATCTGAATGGGAATCTTGAGGTTGTTATTGGTCCATATGAGGTATATGAGGACAAACTCTTTGGTTATAAAGCAGCTTATGAGGCTTTTATCTGTGTTGTTGATAAAGAAGAGAGCGAAAAACTTAAGATTTTTCAAAATTATATTTTTGAGCTTGAAAATAATCTGCCGATACCAGATAAATATAAGAGTTTTAAAAAAGGTAAATCCTCACCTATAAAAGTGGTTAATGAAGTATTTTCTGCCGGTGATACAAAAGCTGGCATACAAACAACTGCATTTAATTTGCCAAACGATGAAAGGGTACGTAAAGCTAAGGGCTCTAAGAAGGTAATGTTGAAGAATATAGCTGAAGCAAAATACGAAAAATGCTGGATTCCTATTGTTCAGAGGATTTTGGCAGAGAAGCCTCTTCAAAATGTTTCATTTGATGCATATTTTAACCATGTCTTACTGCATGAGATTAGTCATGGGCTGGGACCTGATTATATTAAGGTTGATGGAAATAATCGGATTACCGTCAGGAATAAATTAAAAGAACTGTATCCTATGATCGAAGAGTGTAAAGCTGATGTACTTGGTATATATAATATGATTTACTTAATAGATAAAGGTGTTATCAAGGATATTAGCGATTATCAGGCTTTTTCAACCTATCTTGGAGGTATGTTCAGGTCAATTAGATTCGGTATTGATGAAGCTCATGGTGGCGGAGTGTTGATACAGTTCAATTATCTAATGAAAAAAGGTGCTATAAGTGTCAATAGAAACGGTAAGTTAGATTTTGATATGGATAGAATGAAGGAAGGAATAAGGTCTCTGGCAAATGAATTACTAGTAATTCAGGCGGAGGGTGACTATAACAGAGCGAAAAATTTTATTAATACATACAGGGTAGTTACGCCACTGGTCAAAGATATATTAATAAAGCTTGAAGATCTGCCGATAGATATTAAGCCGATATATCCTAAATTATAGAAGTGCTTACCAGTGTAATAATTGTTTGTGCTATTATATTTAAAAATTTAACTTAAATTAATTTTATTTTTGAAATTGTAGGCATATCAGGAATTATCAATGTCAAAAAGAATTAAAATACTTTTAATAGATGATAATCCTGACGATAGGATTATTGCGCGTAAATATATTATACAGGAACTGAGGGAGATTGAAATTACAGATGTTAGAAATAGGGAAGAATATAAAAAGGCGATAAAAAATTTTGACTATAATGTAGTTATAACTGATTATAAGCTGAACTGGGGAGATGGGCTTGAGGTATTAAAAGAAATAAAGCGCATTAATCCAGATATACCAGTTATTATGTTTACTTCTACAGGTACTGAAGAGATTGCGGTGAGTGCTATAAAAGAGGGACTTGATGATTATATAGTAAAATCATCGAAGCATTTTAAGCGACTTGCTCCATCTATAATTAATGTATTGAAAAGTAGTGAGGAGAGGAAAAGAGCCAGAGAGCTTGAAAGTTTATATCAGGAGTTATTTGAATTTGTCCCTGTTGGATTATTTAAAATCTCACTTGATGGAGAATTTATTGATGTGAATCCAGAATTTGTGAGGATTCTTGGATATAAAGATAAAAATGAATTGATAAGTAAAAAAATCAAGGATTTTCACCTTGACATCAATGATTGGCTGGACTGGAAAAGTGAAGTTGAAAAAAAATCGACTTTGGCGGGAGTTCAGGTTAAATTGCTAAAAAAGGTTGGTAAAGAGATTACAGTTTTGTTAAATGCTAGGCTAATTGAAAGCCAGCGAGGTGAATTATATATTGACGGCAGTATTCAGGATATTACCAAAATTATGGAATACAGCAAAAGATTAGAGAGAAGTGAAAAAAAATACGAAATGTTGTTTAATAATTCTAATGATATAATAATTCTTGTAAAGTATAATGAAGACACAGGAATGCTGGATATTATCGATATTAATGAAGCAGGGAGAAATTTCTTGGGTAATGCTAAAGTATTTAATGACATTGTTGAAGTTCCGTCCCATGTAGATTTGGACTTGGTTATAGATGAAGTATACAAAAATAGGAATGTGATATTTGAAGCAATGCTGAAAGGTACAGGTGACAGAAAAATACCATTTGAAATAAATGCCAGCCTGTGTTTACACGGCTCGGAAGTTTTTGTTTTTATGATCTGTCGTGATATAACCATGCGGGAAATATTAAAACAGGAAACAATTAAGGCTCAGAAACTGGAATCTCTTGGAATACTTGCAGGTGGGCTTGCTCATGATTTCAATAATATTCTTACTGTCATATTGGGAAATCTCTCACTTATAAAGCTGTTAAATAAAGATGAGTCTTTTAAGAAATATATTGCGGATATAGAAAAGTCAGTTACTCGTGCTCGGGAGATCACATCAAAACTCCTCACATTTTCACGAGGATATGCTCCCATAAAAAAGGTAACAACCATTGTCGATATTATAAAAGAATCAGCCGATTTTATCTTAAGTGGATCAAAGTCAAAAGTGGAAATAACATCTAACCAGAATTTATTTCCTGTAGAAGTGGATGTAGGACAATTTCATCAGGTATTCAACAATTTTTTTCTTAATGCTGATCAGGCTATGCCCGAAGGTGGGATTATAAGAGTAGATGTAGATAATGTCATTTTGCCTGTCAGTAGTCAAATACCTTTACCACCTGGTAAATACGTAAAAATTGAGATTGAAGATAAGGGTATTGGTATCCCTGACAATTTAGTCCAGAGAATATTTGATCCATATTTTACTACGAAAAAGAACGGGAGCGGTCTGGGGTTGACCACAGTTTATTCTATTGTAAAAAGTCATGGAGGTCATGTAGAAGTGAAATCGGAGGTGGGTAAAGGGACAACTTTCATTATCTATATACCTGCTACCACCCAAGAGGCGGAGGAGAAAGAAGAGGAGGTTGAGGAAATAGTCAAAGGATCGGGAAGAATCCTTGTTATGGATGATAATATTATGATTAGAAGGGTAGCAGGAGATATTTTGAGGCAACTCGGTTACTCGGTTGATTATGCCAGTGATGGTGACGAAGCTATTTTGAAGTATATAAAGGCAAAAGAGATGCGTAATCCCTTTGACCTTGTTATCCTTGATCTGACAATTCCCGGTGGCAAGGATGGTATCGAAACATTAAAAAATTTGTTGGATTATGATAAAGATGTTAAGGCAATCTTAGCAACTGGATATGCAGATAAGATTTCAAGGGAAGAGGCTGAAAATTTAGGTTTTTGTGACATTATTTTTAAACCATACAGTATCGCCAAGTTGAGTAAAGTGATTAAAAAGATACTCATCGATTGAGTTAAAATATGGGACACATTAGTTCTGAAGGTATTTTGAATATTTTAAATAAAAAATTATCGTTGAAGGATGAGGTAGAATTTTATAACCATTGGAGGAATTGTAATATATGTTTAAAACGAATTTCCAGCTATATGGACAAAATGCTTGAAAAAGGGCTGTATCAATCGGGCAGGAAAGCTAAAGTATTCTTACATTGCTTAGATGTTGATGCTCTGAATATTAAAATTTATATTTATTACAGTGTAGATTTTATATTGGCTATAAGTATAAATAGTAGCTGTTCTTTTTATAAAAGTGCTGTTGATGTAGGAAAAGAAATGTTTATCACTTGCCATGGGGATTTTCTGGATCAACTAAAATCGTATTTTAATCGGGGAACACCTATAAGATATAGTAAGTTTTACCTATATTTTGAAAATAGCGTTCTTGCCAGGAAAATATTATACTTTGTTTTTTTAATTCCCCATTCGATGACATCTTCATATCATGAGGTATCATGTATGGTTGGTCTGGAAAATGGAGCGAGATTTGTTGGTAGGGTTATGTCCAGAAATAGATTGCCCATTTTAATTCCCTGTCATAGGGTAATAAGGAAAGATGGGGCACTTGGAGGGTATTCAGCTGGTGTACAAATAAAAGAGAAGTTATTAGAACTGGAGAAAAGACATTTGGAAAGGGAATAGTGGTGAAAATTCTTAAACAGGGATTGTTTTTTACTTTATTCATTTTTCTTTTTCTGTGTATGTGTGAGCAATCTCAAGATGATCAATTAAAAGAATTATATAAATATTATATAGAAGGGCGGCTAGAGGATAAATGTAAGAAATTTCTTAGCAGCAAATTCCCTGAAGTTAAAAGCAGACTTGCGTATATATTATCGGCTGAGGCTGATACTTGTTATTTGAAAATATTAAGTGAGTTCATAAATGATAAGATAGCATCTGTAAGATTGGCATCTGCTTATAGTCTTGGATATGTTAATTCCTTCGAAGCCAGGAAGATTTTGTTTGAAAGATTTAATACTGAGTGGGATTACGATATAAAAGTGGAAATAATGAAAGCAATTGGTAAAATTGGTACGGAGGCTGATCTGAGATATCTGGTTCTAGAAAATTATCCAGAAGATGATTTACTATTTGAGTCACTTTATTACTTTTTCGCTCGTGGTATATACACCGAAGGAAGAATAAACTTTTTAATAAATACAATTGTAAATGGCTCTTATAATAATAAAAAATTAGCATTGAAGATTCTGTCAGAAGCCAAAATCCCTGGAATAAGTTTTAATCTCAAACCAATATTTAATGAATTGTTAAAAAATGATTTTATGAAATTTTCTCCTCTTATAATCCCTGTCGCAACAAAATTTAACCAGGTTGATAGTAATATTATAAATACTGTTATCTCTATTAGCAATAAGAATAGTTTACTTAGATTTATGAGGTACGCTAATAGCTACAAAAGGTATAAAAAATTCTGGAATTATTGTCTTGGATCTGATGACGAGGTAATAAAATCGAAGGCAATTTACTTTTTATCAAAAAACTGCCGTGATATAGATTTGGAATTAGTAGAACGTATAGAAAATATTTATAATAATTGCGGAAATTTAGATGTTAGATTATCATCTATTCAATTTTTAGCTTCGGTTTATCCTGATAGTTTGTTATTTGTCTTGTATAATGAATGTTTGCGAGAGGATTATTTGCCATATTTTCTTTCTGGACTATCCATCAGAGAGGATAGTCTTGGTTTTTACTTTTTTAAAAAGATATTGAATTCAATCGACAATAGAACTAAATACTTATCTTATAATCTTTTAATGAATTATTTAACTAGAGATAGTTGTAATCAGGAAATTATTTCAAAGTATATCTCTTGGGGGTTGGAGAGAGAAAACCCCATTATCAATCTTATCGCGATTAATTCAATTGGTAAGTGCGGTTACTACAGTAATGAATTAACCCCAATTTTAGTTAATTTAATGAACGAAAACCTAAATAGAGGTTCGAGTTTTCTATTTTTCGCTACTTTATCTGATATTAGTAACTATATAAGTGCCTCAGCTATGTTTTCAATTAATAGGAGGCTATTTAGAGAGAATTTTGGATTATCATATAGAAATATAGAGGAAAAATTTATTGATAAAGATATAGTAAAAAGAATTGTTGATGAAAAAAGTTGTTATTATGTGAAAGTAAAAGCGGATAAAGGAGAAATAGTAATAAAGTGTGAAAGTGATTTTGCCCCTTTTTCTGTAAAGTTTTTTATAGATTCGATAAAAAAAGGTGTTTATAACAATAGTATTATAACCTTAGGCGATGATAATAATACTGTTATTTTCGGGGATACAACTTATGTTGGGTATACTTTCCCTGGAAGGATAATTAAAGTAGAACATTCCCCTTTAAAATTTAGCCGGAACTCCGTTGGACTATTAAATTATAACGGCGTTTATCAGTCTCATCAATTTTTTGTTACTCTTTCTGATAACGCCAACCTGGATATGGAATTTACAAGAATTGGAGAAGTAATAGAGGGATTCGAAGTGTTATACAGATTAAATAATTATGAAAAAATAAAAACAGTAGAAATTATTGATTAGTACTATTTGAGTTTAATATCAGTTGAAATAATAAATCTGGCTTTGAATTTGTTTTCATTTTTCGGTGGATGCGATATGAAGATCGGAGAGAACACGCCTATTTTTATATTTTCAAATAGATTTAATCTAATTCCTAACCCTGCATCAGACATCATATCGTTTATATGTATCTTATTAAACTGCTTCGGGATAATGCCAAAGTCGGTGAAAATAAGAATATCCAGGTCTATCATATTGTATAGAAATAAATTGTATATAAATTCATTATTGGTTGTTAAAATGTTTTTCCCGCTTAGGTTTCTTTTGCCATAACCTCTCATATCACCAGAACCCTTTATTTGGTAAAAATTACTAAGCAATGTATTTTCGAAAGTGTTTTTCCCGAAGATATAAAATAGGTTTTGTTTTGGCACTACACCTATAATATTCCCAAAAAATATTCTGTTAAAGCTCCATATTCTTCGAAATATTTTATATCTAAGCTGTAAGTCCATGCTGTATTTCCTATAATTAAATTTACGGTCATTTATGCATGGAGTAAATTCATAGTTTATAATAAGCATATGCCTGAGCACAATCCAGTTATGGTAATTAATAAATTGTACATTTATTGAATTATATCTTCCTGTTTCCCATTTATTTGCATCTAAATATTTCAATGATTTTACACGGGTTTTGCTGTAAGTTAATAGTAATTTTTTGTACCCATGAATTTTACCGAGAAGCAGATAGCCGATTTCTCCTAAATAGTAATCTGTTGATATTGAAACATTTTCAACATTATTTGTACTTTTAAAATTAAAATCAATACGCGGAGATCCAGGAATTATAGGGATTGCTGTACTGTAGCCTATGCTGTAACCGGGAAGTTTACTCAGTATACCATAGTTAAGATTTATATACCAGTCGTTTCTTTCTTCTGAAGGTAGCAATGGTCTTAAACCAATCCAGTGTGATCCTTTGAATGTAACGCCAATTCGAATATATTCTTTTCTATTGAACTTGATGTCAGGATAAAAAATGATATGATAAGCTTCAGGTTTTGGTATAAGGTAGAATGGAGTAATATGTATTTTCCGTGGCAAGTAATTATCTCTGAAATATACTTCATGGTAGCTATTGTCTGGATTTACTTCAATTGAACTTATGGGTTGTGTAGTAACTACTATTAAGGTGTCTCTATATGGTTTGAAATCCTTAGTTAGGTTAATCTTTTCCTTACTATTTTGTGACTTAATTCTGATATCTATTGGTATAGTTGCATTATAATTTTGACAGACAATAATTTTATTTATGAATTTATTATTTGATTTTTCTACAAGGAGCTTATTTATTCTTATGTTGAACTTTTTATTGCTTTTGAATACCTCATCAATTAAGGACGCCTGAGCTGAATCGCTTATCTGTTTAAAGTACTTTATCAATTCAATATGTTGATTTTTATATGAGTTGGTTGCGAAGTATGAGCTGAGCATACTGTAAAAATTTTTATCTCCTATTATGTTTTTGAATGTTTTTAATTTGTCATAGTATTGTATAGCTATAAGTTCCTTAGTGAAAGGTAGGAGATTTTTGCTTGAAACAAGAGTATGGCTAGTATTAAAGTTATAGAATTTTTCTATATTGGGTATGATGTATGTAAAAAATCTAAATTTCAGCATCGTTTTAAAGTCCTTGGATTTTTTTATAGGGAATTTAGATAAATAGTTCTTTACTAGTAACAGTTTCAAAGCCTCTATTATAAAATTATCCTCACTAGTCTGCATTTTTGTCTTTACATACTGTGTGGTTATATAAAACAGGTAATTTTCAATTGAAGGTATGAAGCTGTTGGTAATTTTTTGAATTTCAGTCTCGGGGACAAATATTAAGCCAGTTTCAAAGTGGTAGTTTTTGTTGCTTACAGGGATTATTATCAAATGTTTCTCATTGAGGTTTATGTTTTTATTAAGCCATGTAACATAATCATTTGTTATTTTAATTAATTTGGTAACAGAACTTGTACGTTGTTTATTTTTATGAAAGTATTTTACAATGTCTGATTGGGTAATTGTCGAAAGCCTTCTTGTTTTTGAAAGAATTACAGTAAAACTTTTTGAAATACACTCTTTGAAATTAAAGATGTTTTTCCTTTCTTCTTTATCAATAATCATTTCAGATGATCCTGCAATACTTACTTTCTTTGGAATTTCTGCCGAGACTTTAAATATATTGAATGTAGGTAATTCTTTCTGATTCCAACGTATATAGGGATAAAATCTGTTTAATATGGTAATATCACCATACTTTACAGGTAATTCTATAATCTGCCCTACAGGTATTTGTATACTGTATTTTATTTTGATACTTATCGTATCGTTGTAACCTCTAGCAGTGATAAAAATGGTCGAATCGTTTAAAAAATTATATGTGCAGGGTTTATTATTTAATAAAAGATCCGTGATTGTGTATTTTATTGGGCTTTCAAGCCGGGATTGGACTTTTTCAAAATATGATGACTTTGTTGATGAATAACTGAAGAATGGGAATGTTAATAAGACTCGATTATGATGAGAATAATAAGATGGCATTTTTATGTATGCCTCTATATCAAGATTGCTTAGTGTTGAATCAATTTTTATAAAAATATAGTAGAGAGGATATTCCTCTGGTGGTGTAGTTTGACTATTTATTTTTAATGTTACCAGTAATAGTATTAGAACAGTTAGATATTTTTTTTGTGAAATAAAATTTACAAAAGCTGTTTTTATATATGAATATTTCACTTGGATTTAAGTTTATCTATTAATGACAAAAATTCCTGTTCGCTGATTATTTTTACCCCGAGTTGTAATGCTTTTGTATATTTTGAGCCCGGATTTTCGCCAACTACAACATAATCGGTCTTTTTGCTTACGGAATTGGATGGATTTCCACCGAGTTTTCTGACGAGTTCCTGAGCCTCTTCCCTTGTCATACTGCTTAATGCGCCTGTGAAGACGAAGGTTTCTCCAGCAAGTGGTTTTGCAGTTTCTTCTTTCTCTGGTTCTTTAATTTTTACACCACCT
Source organism: Candidatus Neomarinimicrobiota bacterium (assembly GCA_017656425.1). Classification (NCBI taxonomy): domain Bacteria; kingdom Pseudomonadati; phylum Fidelibacterota; species Fidelibacterota bacterium. The sequence continues at coordinate 16,208 of JACDNV010000012.1, forward strand.
TTAATGAGCTTTTCTGTGGTTTCTAAGTTGGATTTTTCTTTGAAGAAATTGTAGATGCTTGAAGCCACTAATGGACCTATGCCCTCTATTTTTTCCAGTTCTTCAAGTGTTGCATTTTTAAGTTTTTCCAGCGACCCAAAGTGATTAGCAAGAAGATTTGCAGTGTGTTCGCCCACATTTGGAATACCGAGAGCATATATGAAGCGTGCGAGTGTGGTTTCTTTACTTGATTTTATTGCATCAATTATATTCTGAGCTGATTTATCTGCCATCCTATCCAGTTTAAGTATATCCTCTTTATTTAGAAAATATAAATCAGCAATGTCCTTTACAAGTCCTTTATCAACAAGCTGTTCAATAATTTTAGTACCAAGTCCCTCTATATTCATAGCTCTTTTGGATGCAAAATGCTCAATTCCTCCTTTTATTTTTGCAGGGCAGTTGATATTCTGACATTTGTGAGCAGCTTCTCCCTCAATTCGTCTTACGATTCCACCACAGACAGGGCATCTACCAGGGATATTATATGTCTTTTCATTGCCAGTTCTTCGTTCTTTTATTACCTTTACCACCTCTGGTATAACGTCACCAGCTCTTTTTACAAATACCCAATCACCAATTCTGACATCTTTTCTGTCTATTTCATCCTGGTTATGTAAAGTAGCGCGAGATACAATTACTCCGCCGATGTTTACCGGTTTTAGTATTGCCACTGGAGTTATTATACCAGTCCGACCGACGCTTGATTCTATATCAATGATCTGAGTTACTTCATACCTTGGTTTGAATTTACCTGCGATAGCCCACCTTGGACTACGTGTCTTTATGCCCAATTTTTCCTGATGGCTAAAAGAATTTACCTTAATTACTATACCATCTATTTCATAGGGAAGTGTATCTCTAAGTTGTTCCATTTTTTGGTAGTAAGCGATGACTTCATCTTCATTCTTAGCAAGTGTTATATTAGGATTTACACGAAATCCCCACTTTGGAATAATTTTTAAGAATTCGTATTGTGATTGGAAGCTATATCCTTCACATACTCCAAGACTATAGCAGTATATTTTTAATGGTCGGGAAGCAGTAATTGAGGGGTCAAGCTGACGTAAGCTACCTGCTGCTGCATTCCTGGGGTTTGCAAAAAGTGGTTCACCGCTTTGTTCTCTTTCTTTATTTAATTTGTTGAAATTTTCTTTTTCTATATATACCTCACCACGAACTTCAAGAAGGGTTGGTATTGGTAATTCATCCGACCTTAAAGAGAGTGGGACTGATTTAATCGTTTTTAAATTCTGGGTTATATCCTCACCTGTAATGCCATCGCCCCTTGTGGACCCAGCGACAAAAATACCATTTTCATATACAAGCTCAACTGCTACACCGTCTATTTTTGGCTCACATACAAATGAAACGTCTTCTCCTGAAAGGTTTCTTTTTATTCTTTCAATGAATTCCCGTATTTCATTTTCATCCATTGCATTATCAAGACTTAGCATGGGGATTCTGTGTGTAACAGTTTTAAATTCCTCAAGTGGCTTTGCGCCAATTCTCTGGGTTGGTGAATCAAGAGTTATATATTCTGGATATTTTTCTTCTAATTCCTGTAATTCACGAAGGAGTCTATCGTATTCAGCGTCACTAATTGTAGGGTTATCAAGGACGTAATAGTTATAATTTGCTTCGTTCAAAATTCTACGTAATTCTTCTATTCGTTCCTTTACCCCACTCATTATATATTACCACAGTTATTATTTTTTCCCTTTTAATAAACCATCAATAAAAGGTTTGAATAGTTCTATAGGTATCGGGAAAACAGTAGTAGAATTGTTTTCAGCTGCTATTTCTCTAAGAGTTTGTAGGTATCTCAGTTGTACCGTAATGGGTTGTTTTTGCATTATTTCTGCTGCTTCCAGCAATTTGGTTGCAGCCTGAAATTCACCCTCGGCATTTATTATTTTGGCTCTTCTTTCTCTCTCGGCTTCAGCCTGCCTTGCCATAGCTCTCTGCATATCCTGAGGTAAGTCTACGTGCTTTATTTCTACTTGTGATACTTTAATACCCCATGGGTCAGTATGCTGGTCGAGTATTTGTTGTAAGTTGGTGTTTATTTTTTCTCTTTCTGATAATAATTCATCAAGTTCCGACTGTCCAAGGATGCTTCTCAATGTAGTTTGAGCCAGCTGACTGGTGGCGAAGAGATAATCCTCAACTTCCACTACAGCTTTTGCAGGGTCCATAACTCTAAAATATACTACAGCATTTACCTTAACAGAAACATTATCCTTAGTTATAATATCCTGTGGTGGTACGTCCATAACGACTGTTCTTAAACTTACCTTTACCATTTTATCTATTAAAGGGATCAGGAGTATCAAACCGGGTCCTTTTGCGCCGACAAGTCTTCCAAGTCTGAATATAACGCCCCTTTCGTATTCTTTAAGAATCCGAATTGCACTGGACAAAAGAAGCAAAAGGAAAATGATTATCGATATTATTGAAATCTGGCTCATTTTTGCCTCCATTTATTATGTTAATTTTTCCACTTTTAATACCATTTGGTCTATTCCAATAACTTTTATCTTATCTCCTTTATTTATTTTAATATTGGATTTTGCCTTCCAGTATTCCCCGTGTACGAGCACCATTCCTTCCTTATCAATATCGGTAATTGCAGAACCAACTGAACCTATTAATCCTTCACGTCCCGTTGAAACCTTCTTTTTATGTGTTTTTAACGCTAAAGAAAGTGCTAATATAAAAAGGATTGCTGTAATAACAACAATTGGGATTATTACCTGTAAAGAAACTGAGAACAATTGTTTTGGTGCTTCTTGTGTATTTATTAGCATCATTGATCCTATTATCATTGAAATTATACCCCCTATTGTTAATAAACCATAGCTTGTTATTTTTACCTCCAAAATAAATAGGATAATACCTATAGCAATTAGTGCAAGGCCGGCGTAATTTATCGGTAATATCTGAAAAGAGAAAAATGCAAGTATTAGGAATATCGCGCCTAATACACCTGGAAATATTGATCCAGGATTTGAAAGTTCGAAGAACAGACCATAAAAACCAAGGATTAGAAATAGATAAGCAATGTTAGGATCACTTATTGTATTCAGAATTTTAAAATGCCATCCTATAGGTCTTTCAACTATTCTGGCATTAGTTGTTTTTATTATTTTTACACTAGATTTTACTTTTACCTTTTTACCATTAATTCTGGCTATCAGATCTTCAGTATCGTTTGCTATTATATCTATAACATTTTTTTCGAGAGCTTCGGTTTCAGTTATTGATACGCTTTTACGAACAGCGTCTTCTACCCATTGTTCATTTCTGCCTCGTTCGTGTGCAATGCTTTTTATGAATGCAACTGCATCGTTTGTTACCTTTTCCATCATTGTTTTAGTGTTTGCTGAGTCGGGTTTTCCTCCAAAAATACCCCCACCACCAAGATTTACCGGGTGTGCAGCGCCAATATTAGTCCCTGGTGACATTGCGGCTATATGTGCTGCTACTGTTATAAATACCCCGGCAGATGCTGCTTGTGCACCACGAGGGTAGATGTAAACAACAATTGGGATATCACTATTTAGGAAACCTTTTATTATATCTCTCATTGAGCTCATTAAACCACCAGGGGTGTCAAGTTTGATAATCAGGCATTCAACTTTACTTGTATCTGCTTTATTTAGATTGGATAGAACGTATTTTGAAGCTATTGGATTTATAATACCATCATATTCCAATATCCATATTTCTTTCCCGGATAAGTTAACACAAATTATTGAAAGCATTATTACTGAAATTTTTATGGTTTTTGTTATCCTTCTCATTTTTACCATAGTAAAATATAATTTAATATTATTTCTTACTCAATAAAATAATATGAGCTATTTTATTTGGATATAGACTTTTACATATTAAGAACCGTTGTAATGTTGAATCTGTGTTTTTGTAATCTTTGACTTGTTTGAGTGCCAAAATAATAAATTTCGATTAAATCTTTTGAAGTTATAAATTTATAAGAAGTGATTATATCAAGATTTCCTATAGAAAATTTTATACCCATTGATATCTGATTTATATTTCTAAATTCGCTATTAATATCTTTATATGGTTTTGTTCTTAATTGATAATTGAAAAGGAAATCGACATTAGTGGTCGCATGAAATATTAATCCGAAATCTATATCGTATGTCTGTTTCAGATTCGATCTTATTTCTCTATTGATTCTCCTGTCTATTTTTACTGTGTCATTGTTATCATCTATTTCGTAGAGATTACTGAAAAATTTTATATCATTCCAGCTATGAAATGTGGTATTTAATGATAATTCGAGAGCGGTTGATTTATAACCAAATGATACAGAATATTCGATAGGATATTTCATTGAATAATCTGTTGTATCGGAATATGAGTTTAACAATAGGATGTTTTTATTATCATCTTCTATCACTCTTTCTTCAATTTTGAAATTCTCTGTCGAATTTAATTTTAAAGGTGAGGATATTCTTACACCATAAATAAAAGATTTATAAACGTACGTCATACCTGCTGTAATATTTCTCCCTGTATAGGTTGGTTCAATTTTTTCGATATAATTCCAGTAATAGTGAGCGTAAATATCAAGAGTATCAATCTCGTATCCATTGAAATCATAATTTCTATACCCATCATATTTGTTAAAGGATGCTCCGAGGAACAGATTTTTTCTGAACTCTACCGATGTTCCAATGCTAAGTACATATAATAAACCATTTTCAGAAATTGTATAGTTATTGTACACATTTTCAGTTCCGTTATTAACAGGATATATTCCTTCTGATTTTAATAGCATATCATAGTTTGATACAGAGAAATAGGATACCCCTATTGCAAGGTTCCCCCGATAAACCGGGACATCCCATATCACCCCTACACCTGAGAAATTTGAATAATCCGATTGTTTGAATGAACTATTTGCTATGCCATAGGGTTCAGCATATTGTTTTACAGTGTTATTTTGAAATGAGAAATATATTTGGCTTTTATTAATAAGAGCTAAATTTGCAGGATTTGTATAAAGGGATGAAATATCTCTTATGAGTGTTGCATTGCTATTAAAAACTGATGAATAGCCAATTTCGGGAGAAATATACTTAAAAGGTCTTAAAGCATCTTCAAAACTCTGACTATATATTAAGTTATATGTAATAACAAGTACACATAATACAATTTTTTTTATTTTCATTTCCTTCGTCTATTTATCTTTCCGGAACTTCTTGATCGATTCCGAGAAGATGATCCACTGGATGAAGAAGTGCTTATGGATGAACTGGGTGATGAAGATGATGATGGTCTGCTATATTCGGCTGTAGAAGTTCGGCGTATAGGAGGTGGTGATGGCGGATTGTAAATTCTACTTGGTCTATTATTTGGAGTAGATGGCGGACTGATTTTTTTCTGTTTCTCAATTCTTGAGACATTTTTCCGGTAATCCAGGGACCTTGGGGGTTCAATCTCCCCTTTTGGTTTTCTTAAAATACGGCTGGTTTCCTGATCATTTTCCTCATTTTTAAATGTCACATTACTTGCGGCTGCTTGGGATGTTAATGGTAGATATTTAATTGAAGTGTTTCTATCAACAGTCTGTTCAGTATAGTTCTTTTTTACCCTTGTAATTTTTCTATCTTCTTCACGTGCAAATTTACGTTTGCTTTTATATTTTTCCTTCCAGTCATATATATACGGAGGATAGAATGAATTGTAGTACGATGGATATCCGGAGTAATATGGATAATAGTATGGATTATAATAATTGTAGTAATATGAGTAAAAATAAGGATCATAAAAATATGGATTATAGAAAATAGGGGAGAATGGGTCGTAATACCAGTTGTAGAAGTATGAGCTTGCCAAATAAGGAGGATAACCCCAATTTAGGAAGCTGAAATAAAGATAGTTATAGTATCTGTTATAAGAATACCATGGATTATACCAGTTATGGTAAGCATATGGCGGATAGTAGAAATCATTCCAGTAACCGTATCTCAGTCCAAAAAAGAAGTTTGGATTGGTAAAGGCGTAATTGCTGTATTCGTTGTGTTCGTATTGTCTTTCCCTTTTTTCTTCCTGAACATATTGACCTTCTTTTTCTGTAGGTGGAAAAATCTTTGTATAGCAGCCAGTTATCATTATTATAAAAAGCGTTAATGTGAGTAATAAATAAAATCTTTTCATTTTATCACCAAGCTTTCTAATCTCAATATAATCATTTTTTTAATATATATCAACAAACCTAATTGTTTATACTAAATTACATTTATTTTGTTACATATTATTTAAAATTGGTTGTCATGGAGGTAAAAAATGATTATATGGATATAAGGAATATGCTTAAATTTATTTTGTGAAATATATAGTACTTGTAATTAAAAATATCGGCAAATATACCTTTGGTTGGATAGGCAGTAGATATATTTATAAGGAAATACTTTTTCCATTTTTTTATTCTATACTTGTTGTCACTTTTGTTTTACTGGTTAATTTTTTAGTAAGGACAGTTGATAAGTTGTTAGGAAAGGGTTTACCAATTAGTATTATTTTTGAATTTTTTTACTTAAATCTCGCTTGGATAATAGCGTTATCTGTGCCTATGGCTGTACTTGTAGCTACTCTGACAACTTATGGGAGGCTGGCTGAAGATAATGAAATGACAGCAATGAGAGCAAGCGGTATTAGTTTCTGGTCTATACTAACACCGGGAATAATTTTTGGAAGCGTTATGTGTCTCTTTATGATATATTTTAATGATAATATTTTACCAGATTTTAATCATAGAGCCAGGATTCTTGGAAGGGATATTTATAAAAAGCGTCCTGACCTTGATATTGAGCCAGGGTATTTTATAGAAAATATTTCAGGATATTCCATATATGTAAAAAGTAAAGAGGGTGATAAATTAAATCAGGTGGTGATTTATAGTTCCTCTGAGGGTGAGTATCAGGTCAATATTTATGCAAAATATGGTTTTATAAAAGTTGTGGGTAACTCTGTTATTTTTGATCTACACGATGGTGAGATACATGAGTTAAATCGCAACAATCTTGAAGATTATCGCATATTGAAATTTGATAAACATCGAATGGTATTGTCTATAGATAATCTTGTTCTTGAAAGATCTGATGTTGAGAGACGTGGTGATAGAGAAATGACTATAAAAATGATGATAGAGAAGATAGAAAAATATAATAATGAAAAGGAAAGGGTGAAAAATAAAATAATCTCAATGGTAAGTGAATACCTGCCTGAGGTTAAACACAAAAGCATGAAAGATTTAATTAAATTGATAAAGGAAAGGAAGGCTGAAATAAATAAGGGGAATCTGGATGTTCAAACGAGCAGATTTTTAAGTGTAGCTGGAAGGGTTATTGGTGAATTCCAGTTATATATGGTTTATCAGCGGCAGGTTAATAAATATCTGGTAGAAATACATAAAAAGTTTTCAATTCCCTTTGCATGTATAGTTTTTGTTCTTATTGGTGCACCATTGGGTGTTATGGTTAAAAAAGGTGGTATTTTTATGGGAGGGACGTTGAGCATAATTTTCTTTATTATTTACTATGTATTTTTGATTGGTGGGGAGGAGCTTGCCGATATGGCATACATCTCGCCTTTCTGGGCTATGTGGACTCCCAATATTTTACTTTTCATAATTGGATTATACCTTATTCACTATATAAGATGGGAGCAGAGAACCATTGAATTTAAATTCATTACCAATTTGTTAGCAAAATTAAAAATAGTTGTAAAAGAACAGGAGTGAATATGGATCCAGTAGAATTTATTGAAGCCAAAAAGGAGGGCTTAGAACATAAGCCTGATGAGATAAAAGGATTCATTGCTGGATATGTCAGGGGAGATATTCCTGATTACCAGATGGCTGCCTGGCTGATGGCTGTAAATTTTAATGGAATGACCGATGAAGAAGTGCTGGCACTTGTTGAAACAATGATAGAATCAGGTGATAGGCTTGATCTTTCAAATATTGAAGGTATAAAAGTGGATAAGCACAGCACTGGGGGTGTGGGCGATAAAGTATCGCTTATACTGGCGCCTCTTGCTGCTTCCTGCGGGTGTATTGTGCCAATGATTTCTGGAAGAAGCTTAGGACATACGGGAGGTACATTGGATAAATTAGAAAGCATTCCTGGAATGCGAGTAAATCTTACAAAAGAAGAATTTATAAATCAGATTGAAAAAATTGGCGTTTCGATGATTGGTCAAACTGAGGAACTTGTCCCTGCTGATAGAAAAATGTATGCACTCCGTGATGTTACTGCTACTGTTAAATCAATACCTTTAATATGTGCAAGTATTCTAAGTAAAAAAATAGCTGAGGGAATTGATGCTCTCGTATTGGATGTAAAGACAGGAAGTGGCGCTTTTTTAAAGGAATATGCATTAAGCAAAAAGCTCGCATATAAGCTAAAAAGTGTAGGAGAGAAGTTTGGGCTGAAGGTTCGTGCTGTCATTACCGACATGAATCAACCGCTGGGTAGTACGGTAGGGAATTGGTTGGAAGTGGTGGAATCAATTGATGTCTTGAAAGGAAATGGACCACGCGATCTTGTGGAAGTTACAGTTTATTTGACCTGTTGGATGCTTATATTATCAAACCTGGCTTCTGATATCAAAACTGCAGAGGAAATTGTGTTGGAAAAATTGAGAAATGGATCAGCCTATGAAAAATTCCTTGAAATAGTAAGCAGTCAGGGTGGTGACGTAAGTTTCATTGAAAATCCACAGAAATATAAGAAAGCGAAAGTTATTAAGGGTGTTAAATCTACAAAGTCTGGATATGTTATTTCGATAGATACAGAAAGAATCGGTAAGTGTGTGTTTGAGCTTGGTGGGGGGAGAAAAAAAATTGAGGATAAAATTATGCCGGAGGTTGGGCTGGAGGTAAAGGCAAAGATTTCTGATTATGTACATAAAGGAGATGTTTTGTGCATAGCGCATGCTAATTCTGAAGAGAAATATCAGAGAGTCAGTGATATGATTTTATCATCTTTTGAAATTTCACAGCAGAAAACATCTCAGCCGCCTCTTTTTTATGAAACATTATAATTTAAAACATTGGTAACCTATAAAGGCTGTAATTTATCTTACCGGCAGAAACTCGATTTCCCTTTTGAATAGATAGCAAAAAAGTTCAGAATTCTTATAGGCTAATATTAGCTCTTCATCGATGCTGAAATCGCTTCTTAGGTAAACGGTTATAGTAGTGGTTTTAATGTCACAGGTAAGGTCTCTGATTGAACTTCGATGAGTTTTATCAAGACCATTAGCTATTCTAAGGATGGATGCTAGTCTTAGAACAAGGAGTTTATCTTCTGCTGATAGGGATTTAAATTCTATACAGAAATCCGGCGGTACATTTCTTTTATGAAGACAGGCAACATAAGCTATTATTGATATTTCCTTTCTTGTGAAACCTGTTATGCCGTTTTTTAAGATAATTGATGCAGTATATAAGTGGTGATTTTTATTATTACCTGTGGCATATCCAATATCATGAAGCAATGCAGCAGCAATAAGAAAGTCTTTCGATGAGTCACCAAGATTATGTACAGGTTCCAGATGATTAAAAAGTTTTATAGAAAGTTTTTTTACCTGCTCGGAATGTGAAGGATCAACATCATATCTATCCCTTAATTGATAAATGAATAGTATTTGCTCTTCCCTCACAGAAATAGCCTTATTTCTTAATAGGTAGAATTTAAAAAAATCGTATATTCTTTAAAAAATGTTTTTTTGCAGTCTATTTATTATATTATTGTTGTTATGGGTACTAATAAGAAAATTATCCAAAAAAGAAAAATAGAGCATCTTAATATTGTGAAAGAAAAAGATATTACCTATGAATCATCATTTGACGGTTTCGATCGTTTCAATTTTATAAATAATTCTCTGCCCGAAATTGACTATGATATTGTAGATACAGGTACTGAGTTTCTCGGATACAGGTTGTCTTTTCCTCTAATAATTAGCGCCATTGGTGGTGGGGAAAAGACTGGAGATGGATTAAATAGAGATATGGCTCATATATGTAATGAATATAAAATTGCTTTCGAGGTAGGAAGTATAAGACCATTTATCGATGGTAGGATAGAATTATCATTTTTAAAGGAATTAAGGAAAATTTGTCAAAATAATCCCATAATAGCCAATCTGGGGGCAGTGCAGATTAAAAAGTATAAAAAAGATTTGCCGTCGATTCTTAATGATCTGGGATATGATTGTTTTTGTGTTCATTTAAATCCGCTACACGAGGCAATTCAGCCTGAAGGCGAGCCATATTTCTCAGGTGTTTATGAAGCACTTATTGAATTAAAAAGTACGATAGAAATTCCAATAATGGTCAAAGAAGTTGGAACTGGTATATATCCTGGTGTGGTTGAAAGATTAATGAATATTGGAATTAATTATATAAATATTGCAGGAGCTGGTGGTACATCCTGGGCAAAAGTTGAATCTGAGAGAATAAAGGATCCGATAAAGAAGGAGGTTGCAAAGGAATTTTTCTCATGGGGTATTCCTACAGCTGAAATTCTTACTGGATTAAAAGAGGTATCGAATGAAATTGTTATAATTGCAACCGGGGGTATAGATTCTGGAATTAAGTTTTCTAAGGCTTTGGCATTGGGAGCATATCTTGCTGGTGGGTCAAGAATATTTTTACAAAAATGGTTCGAAAATGGGAGAAAATCAGTAGAACAATTGATTAAAATATGGAATGAGGTTTTGAAAATTTCCATGTTCTGCACGGGTTGTAAGAATATTAATGAATTTCGCGGAAATGATAACATAATATTCAGGAGAGAATAGAAAATGTTAAAATTCAAAAACGTATTTACTTTTTTCATTATCCTGATAATTTTTTCATTTATTTACGCAAAAGATTCCTTAGTTAGGATAGCTATTTTGTATACAGGTACCTTATCTGGTGAAATTGAATCATGTCCTACTTGCAGAAGAATTGCAAAAACTGGCGGTCTTGCCCGTAGATTTACAGCCTTTAAAAAATATGGTAAAAAATATGATTACAAATTAATACTAGATGCTGGAAGTATTTTTTGCGTTGGGGCTGATGTTAATAAAAATGTTAATTTGATTCAGAAGAAAGCTAAGCTTATTTGTCAGATTTATGATCTTTTGGAATATGATATTTGTAATTTTGGTGGATATGATTTGATATTACCTTCAGATTTTATCAAAACATTAAACGATAGTGTTAATTTTGAGTTTATTTCCTCTAATATCGTAGATAAAAATACTAGCGATCTGGTTTTTAAACCTTATACTATAAAAACTGTTAGTGGGATACGAATTGGAATCATAGGTGTAAGTTCAAAGTTCGGGTTTGAACCGAAGGATTATATAATTCTTGATCCTGTTGAATGTATAAATAATGTATTGAGTGAGGTTAAAAATAAGGTAGATTATATTATTTTACTTGCAGATGTGACAAATGATGATCTTATGAAAATCGCAAATTTATCAGATATTGATCTTATATTACGAGCTGGTAGTATAATTTATAGAAATTATCTAGAAAAAGTAAAAAATTGTTTTGTTTCCAGTGTTGGGGATAGGGGTAAAAAATTTGGTATTATTGAACTTAACATTAAAGATATTAGAGATGAGTTTATAGATGTGTCATGGATGAAATTAAGAATTGATAATATAGATAAACAGATTAACAAATATCGTAAAAATCTGGAAAAGGCTAATAGTACAAGGGCTTCTTCAGGTGTTATTGAAAGGTTAAAAGAAGAAAAGAGGGAACTTGAGGATCAGTTAAAACTAAAAAGAAACTGGTATGAGTTGAAGCTGATTACTCTTGATGATAAATTTAATGAGAGCGAATATATTAAAGAAATGATTAAAAATTATAAAAATAGCCTTGATAATGTTCGATAGTTTTTTGAAATTATCTTCGGAACTTATTGAAGGAGGTGAATTATGAAAAAATTATATTTAATGATAACGATTATTCTTTTTTCAATGTTAATAATGAACTGTGGTAAACAGGCTGTTAGGGAGGAGCAAGTTTCAGAAAGTCAGGTCGTACAGCAGGGAGAACAACTACCTGATACGACAATAAAAGAGGCAGAAACATTACCCACAAAAGTCGAAACAACCATGGTTGAAACTACCGCTGTTGTTCCATCATATCCTACAGAAGCAGAGACATCAAAGATTCAGGAAAAAGAAGGCAAATTAGAGGAGGTATTGGAAGTAATAACACCTGGCGATAGCATTGATGTTATGTATATGGTGAGACCAAACGATTACTTAATAAAAATTGCAAAGAATGAGTACGGCGTGGCATGGATGTGGAGACAAATTTATAAGTGGAATATTGATAAAATAGGAGATAATCCAGATTTGATATATCCATTTAATGAATTTTTACTTAAAAAACCCAAAGATAAAGCAAATCCTGTTGAGTATGATTTTTACGACTATGTTGTAAAATCTGGAGAGACACTCTGGTCAATCGCAGAGAAGGAATATGGGAATAATTACGCATGGATAGTGATTTTACATGATAATGCTGATAAACTGGATTTTGATCTTCGAAAGTTGCAGCCAGGAACTGTACTTAAATTAAGAACAAGACTCTGGTAATAGATTAAATAGTGAGATTAATCATTTAACAAATTGCATGTGAAAAATCGGGATAGCTGTTAGGCTATCCCGATTTTTTTATTATGGCATAAAATCTTTTAAGATATATTGCGTTGCGTCAGTATTGATATATTTTTATTTTGCAAAACTATTATAACAGAATCATCTACTTTTTCAATCTTCGTCAGTTTTTATGTTTTTTGAAACATGAGGAAGTATAAAAATGAAATTCCTCTAAATAGTGTCTGGTTGGGATATAGTTTTGTGTCATAAGATAGTTTGCTAAAGAATTAAATATGAAAAAATATTTTTTAATAGCGCTGAGATTTGTATATGTGCATGATGATGGAGTATACTGTACCTGACCGCTATAAATCCTTTAGAATTTTATTATTTGATCTATTTTGAAAATTTCATTATAAATTAGCTCTTCCATACTGAAAGGTGCTGGTTTCCCTCCAAGAAATTTATGAAACCAATAAAGATGAGCATTATAATATAAAGGCATCGATTTCAGATAATCGGGCCAATGGCCGTCATTTTTAAATACTATAAGTTCAGAGGGGACACCCATCTTTTGCAAAGCAGTGAAGAATTGCAGGCTTTGGGTATACGGTACTCTATAATCCTTTTCACCTGTTATAACTAGGCACGGGGTTTTAAAGTTTTTTGCATACGATGATGGGCTCCATTTTTTATATATTTCAGGACTTTCCCAGGGTGCTCCGGCAAGTTCCCATTCAGGAAACCAGAGTTCTTCTGTTGCTCCATACATTGATACAAGATCATAGACTCCCATCATTGCTACAATTGCCTTAAATCTATCTGTATGACCTTCAAGCCACATCATCATATATCCACCATATGACCAGCCCATAGCACCTAATTTATCTTCATCAATATATGGTAGATTTGCCAGCGAATCTACCACTTTCATTATATCTTCGCAAACTTTTCCACCCCAATCTTTTGAAATAGCTTCAACAAATTTTTGTCCATATCCAGGTGAACCATGAGGATTGCAGAATGCCACAGCGTAGCCGTGTCCAGGATAAATTTGCCAATCACCTCTAAAACCGTCATACCACATCTGTTGTGGACCGCCATGAACATTTATAATTAGTGGATATTTTTCATTTGGGTCAAATCCATAGGGAGTTATCAGCCAGGTTTGTATTAGCTTGCCTTCAGCTCCAGGTATCCAAAACTCTTTTGCCTGTCTTAGATCATATTTTTCTTCTATTTCTTTATTAAAAAAAGTAAGCCTTTTAAAACCTTTGCCATTAGAATTAATTCTATATAATTCATAGGGTTTGTTAATGGTACTTCTTGTGAATATGAAGTATTTTCCGTCAGGGGTTAAAGATAGGTAACGTAATGTTTTTACATCAAATACTTTTTCTATTTTACCTGACTCTATATTCACTTTATAAACTGGGTAATGGCCCTTTTCCTCGACAGTAAAATAAATATGCCTGGAATCGGGTGACCATACATAGTCATCAACCCAGTTATCGATTTTCCCCTCGCTTAAAATTTTACTTTTGCCAGTTTTTAAGTCGCAAATGGCAAGCCTGAATAAGTCACTTTCATATCCGGGAGTCTTCTGTGTCTTGTATGCTATATATCTTCCGTCTGGTGAAAATAGAGGTTGACCATCCCACGCTCGATTGTTTTTTGTTATATTTTCTGCTTTTCCTGTTTCTATATCTACCAACCATAAGTCTCCGTTGGTAGAACAAGCTTGATTTTTATCATGATTTGATACGACACAGATTTTCTTGTTATCAGGTGATACATCAAGATGGGTGCCGCTAAGTGCGAACATGGGGGCGTCGAATTTCCATGGGGTCAGGTTGATTGCTGTATCTTTTTCGATATCATAGATAAATACATTTTCATATTGTCCGTCTCGATATTCATCCCAGTGTCTGTATAGAAGTTCTTTTGTATAGTGTGCCTGTATAGGACCATTTTCCATTTTTTCTCTTTTCTCTTTACTGCATTTTAAACAGTTACCACATTCGGGGAAAATTTTTGTGGAAAAAATTATTTTTCTACCATGATCAACTATATGAATGTTTTTAAATCCATTTAATTCAAGATTTGTAATTTGCTGAGGTTCTCCACCATCAATAGCGATTTTCCAGAGTTGAGTACCATCATTTCTTGTTGAAAGGAAATAAATATGTTCACTATCGTCGGACCAGATTGGACTGTAATCAGAAGCTTCGTTATAAGTTAATCTTTTTAATTCTTTTCCATCAATTGAGATAATGTATATATCGGCATTTTTCCTAGATTTGTATAAATCATACTCTGTGACTACAAAAGCTATCCATTTCCCATTAGGGGAAATTTCCGGACTGCTAATACTTTTTAACTGGTATAATGCATCAATAGAAAAAGGTGCTTTTTCAGCATAAGAAAAGGTAATTAGTAATAAAATGATCACTGTTAGAAATAATTTTTTCATGGCTCAACCCTTATTTAAAAAATCAGTTATTGTATAAATAAGATGAGAAAAATTCAAGTTAATTTTTTAATTTGTTAGAAAATGAATGTTTATTTCTTAATTATTTATTACTATCATTATATAGTAATATGGGATTATAAACGATAGGTTTGATCTTGTTTAGGATTAATCTGCCATTGTTGTAAATCAATTATTTGCTATATTTCTTTTATCAGTCTAATTTCAAAAGATATTTAATTTATTATAAAAGTGAAAGTATGAAACCATGGTTAGCCGCACCTGGAGGAATATTCCTCAAGAAAAAGTAGAAGAAATAAAAGAGTTATTACTATGTAATAGTGGAGAGAAAATAGACATAAAAAGTGATTCCGAGTTATGGCGAATAAAAATATTAAATGCAATCTATATAATGTATAGATCCCGGACACTTTATAGAACTCCTTCGGAAGAAAAGTTTGTAATTGAATTAGATAAAACGGTAGATAATATTTTAGGCAATACGGATATTATTGAATATGAATATTTTATTGGTCTGGATGAGACGGGGAAAGGTGAAGTATTTGGAAATATAGTACTTGTCGGGGTTTTGATACCAGTTGAAATAAAAACTGAATTATATCATGTAATTGGGTCAGCTGATACGAAAAGTAATCATCAATACGAATACTGGCAAAAAATATATGATAGGATTATGATGTATGGAAAGGATAAGGTTAAATATTCTGCTTTTGAAATTTATCCTGCGCTTATTGATGAGTATAATTTGAATCAATTGATGGATGTTTTTTACACAAAAATAATCATAGACCTTTTAAGGAAAGTTGAAATTAATAAAACAAAAATAATAATTGATGATTATGGTGTCGGTGAATTTTTAAAAGGCATATTAGCAAAAATTAATTCAAATGTTGTAATAGAAAGACAGTCTGAAGACAAATATATAGAAACAAGACTTGCATCAATTATTGCTAAAACGATTCAAACAAAGAGAATAAGAAATATTTTTTCCAAAAAAGAATATCATATTGATGAGATAGGTATTCCAAGCGGTAATCTCAGTGATAAAAAAACAATTGAATGGTTAAGAAAATGGCATGAGAATTATGGTGAATTTCCATGGTTTGTCAGGAAATCATATAAAACAGTGAGAGAGATAGAGAAAATACAGGGAAAATTGATAAAAAAATCACCTACTCTCTGTTTCGATATGGTATTTAAGCCTGATTTAAAAGAATTTTTAAACAGGCAACAAGGAAATCATCAATTAATCGTAAAATGTTCACATTGTGGAGGCACAGTTTCGCTTTTGTTTTTAAAATCAGTAGATGATAAAAAGTTTGAGTATATCTGCGCTCTCAGTGATTGTGGTGGAAAAGTAGACTGTTTGGAAATACTTTTATTGTTTTATTTTGATTATGTCTTAATTGATATAGATAGAAAAAAAATTAGCATAATTTCACAATTAATTAGGAATCAGCAATTTCCGGCTGGGCTTAAGCTGATAATAAACAATTATGCATACAAAGCTATGAGGGAACTTGAAGAGATTGTAAAGCCAGATTTGATAAAATATGAGATTATGAATGACGAGAGATTTAATTACAATAATACTATTCTGTTAACTGATAAACAGGACATAAAAAACATTAAAAATTTTGGTTTCCTTATAATTTTAAGTAATTAATTGTCAGGTCTCCTCTGGTATTTCAATTACCTTACCTATAAACAGGATAGCTCCTGTTAGCTTTTCGTAAATTGCGAAGATAAAGGGTCTGTCAACATTTATGTATATTAATTTCTCTTCACCTAATCTATAAAATTCAACGATTGTAGAGGCACTGGCTTCTGTTCCCTGTTCATTAACCTCAATGAAAGTGTTATGAATTACCCTGCTTATCCAATAACCTGTTTTGCCAAATATTTTCGTAAAATCAGCTTTATAAAAGTCAAAACATATACCCATTCCGAGGTTTTTTAATGCGTCATTAAGGAGGGAATTATATTCCAATTTCATCCTTGGCATTTTTAACAATACCGAATCTTCTGGAATTTCGAGGTTATTAATGATTTCATTCCATTTTTCAATTGTAAAATTTTCCGAAAAGGTATTGATATCGGTCGAACAATCGGGCAGTATAATAATCATATAAAATTTTTCATCATTATATGGTAAACTTATTGCTGTGTACTGATCAGTAAGATTGATGGGGAACTTATTTTTTTGTGACATCATTTTACATTTTATAGCTTTATTGTTAATAGAAAAGAAATAACCTGGTTTAGTGTTTGATTCGTCAAATTCATATTTCCATATCCCTTTGTAATATAATGTATTAATTAAATACAAAACTGCAAGAGGTGGAATTCTGTCAAGGGCGTTCTTGATTGTGCCATGTGTGTTTTCATATATCCAGTTATTTATTGAATCTAATGAATTTGGATCATTAAAATCTATTTCCCTATACTCAGCGTGATAATATTCCTGACATAAGTTTACAAATGATTGTAATATTGGAACAGGTATATGCTTCCATATAGAATTAGCAATTTTAATTATAGTTTCGGTATCAAGATTTGAAAAGTAGTCTAAAAGGTTTTTAAATGCTATGTTAATTTCCTCATCGTTATAATTTTCGAAATCAAGTACCTTTCTCATTGAGTCTTTCGTAGCACCATTGGCTCCATTATATGCCATAGCTAGTGGGATAGCAACGCTGAGTGGGGAGATAATTACGTTAGAGTCTGGTGAATTTCTGGAAATTTCTCTGAAGAGTTTGAGTCCAAAAGTGTTAGCATTGTAGGCAATTGATATTTCATTTGTTGTGATTTTTATTGAAGGCTCCCCCGAGTTATCGTTTACTGTCTGACATGAGAAGATTAAAGATAATACGATACAGCTTATTAAAATTTTTGTTTTCATTTTAATTTCCTCCTCTAATATTATGGCTTTTTTTAAATATTGATGTTCTTCTGGTTATTTCTACTATCTTTTCTGCAAATAGAATTGTTTTTGGGTTAATATCATAGGTAGCAAAAATAAATGGTCTATTAGTTTTAATGGTGAATATATCTAATCCACCAGGTAATTTAGCAGTGTGATGAATATATATAGCGATTGCAGTCAAAGCTTTAACACCTCACTTGTTAACATCGATGTAAGGTTTATGTACCTTTTTCAATATAAGGCTATCTATCATAGGAAAGTTGGCTTTAAATAAATCGAGGGTAATTTCCATTTCCATCTCCTTTAGGATATTTTCCAAATATTACTATACCCGGTTTCAAATTTAAATTTCGGGACATAGAATGCTATGTTTTTTTTGTTCAATAGAGTTAAGAAAGCTTATCTGTGAGTCTGTAATCGGGTTATCAATAACTGAGTCTAATTTTATATCTATTTTATGAAGGATGATAGTCATGTCAAGTTATTCATTACCACAAGGAAGATTGATGGCTTAAATTTTATTGCCTTCATAATATAGAAATTCATTGTTCTGATACACCATCTCACAAGATTGAGTGATTCCACCAAATTTATGAAATTTATTTATTTTCATGGGTGCATCAGGGGAGGAGAAATCTAAATCTTCTACTTTAGCATTAAAATACTTTTTGCCTGTATTCTCGAAGTTCTTGAAGACATTAAATCCTATTTTATACCAGACTGAGTTTGCAATCGAAAGAGACACACTGTTATCCAGGTATATTAAGTAGTACATTAAATTTTTATATGATTGATTGATTTCATCAATTGATAGTTCACTAAATTTCAAAGTGTCCCTCATTGCTTTTTCTGTTTTATCGTTTGATTCATTATAGGTCATACCAAGAATATAGTAAATGCTTATTGGTGAAATAAAAATATTCTCTGAATTAATGCTATTTGATATTTCTTTGAAAAGTTCTAATCTAGATTCGTTGGAATTTTCCGTCAGGTTGATTTCTTGAGGCGAGAGTTCTATGTTTTGATTTACAGGTTCATCTGAAGCTTTATAAAATGACAGAGATATTATTAGTAATTGAAATATCACTATTAGGTATATCTTTTTCATGCTTTCATTTATATTTACGATTTAATATATATTGTATGTTTCAAAAAATCAATAGGTTAGCGCCAATTTCTACTTTATAAAGATGGGATTATTTCAACAATAACATCTTCTTTCTTTTAATTAATTTGTTATCAATGGTTATTCTTTAAAATATATTCCGGTAAGAAAAAGTATAATCATTAAAATGAACTATGTAATGATTTGCTTCTTTATATTCGTTGATTAGTTTGGGCAATTATTCATACAAATATTTTTACTTATTGTATAAAACTTTTTTGATGTATATTTGATTGTTAATTTCTAAAGTTATTAAGTAAAGTCCCGAGGGAGTATTGTGATCTGGATACCATATCGTATTATATTTGCCCTTTGTTCTATATTCTGAAGTTAAAATTTTTATACTTCTTCCCAATATATCGTAAATGATTAGATTTACTTTTCCTGGCTTTTCCAAAAAATACTCTATGATGGTGGAAAAGTTAAAAGGATTGGGATAGTTATTTAATATTTCTTTATACTTTATATAACCTTCATTCAGCGCTATTTTTGTTTCATAATTCGTTTCGATAGCTCCAATATCTGGAGCATAACCGTGATATTCAATACCTACATCTACCCCTGCGTCGATTAAGTCACTTTCTGGTGATGGCTTTAAAAAATCTATGTCAGGTAGGCTTCCGTCTTCTTTTCTTGGTTTTTCAAGATCAGACGTACTGAGACTTGTAAAATCATCATCTGATAGGTGGATACCTCCAGTCCAGCTGTTTGCTGATTGGATGGCAAAATTACCCAATTCTACTTTTCCGTTGTAGGATAGGCAGTTCTTGATAATAAGTTTGTTACCTGAATCGAGTTCCTCTTTTATTCTATAGTTAGATTTAAGATTGCCATAACTAGAGCAATTATAGAGTGTCATTGAACCTCTATTATTATTTTGATCGAATCCTTTGTTTTTATTGTCAGCTGCAATACATCTAATCAGTGTGAAATGATACCTTAACTTATTACCACCCATTTTAAACCCATTGCCGTCACCGTTTTCTGGATTTGTTCCGTCTTTAAGCCACCCATTCTTAAAACTCCAGCAATTTTCCAATGTAGCAGATACACCAGTCGTACTACGAAGGTATCCATCCCATCCGTCGTCGCAATTTCCCCAAGCTCTGCATCCATAGAAGTAATTGCCTGTACCGACATCGAGCTTAGGAGCAAATCCGTCGGCATCTTCATAATCTGGTGGGTCGGCATTGTAGTAGGAATCGCAGTTTATGAATTTGTTATATGAAGCTCCATGTCCAAGTTGAACTCCAGAATCATTGTTATCATGGAAAGAGCAATTTTCAATAATATTGCGAGAACCATCGTCAATGTATAAACCGTTATCCCCTGCACCTTTTACTTCAAGCCCTCTAATATGCCAGTAGCTTCCTTTCAAAACAATTCCACGTGATCCAAAGCTTTCACCATAAAAATCTAATATTGGTTTTTCATTCTCATAGGCAAAAATATGAAAATATCTTTCCTGAACACCACTTTTTTGGATATATAATGTATTACTATAGTAGTAAACTCCATTGCGAAGGTAAATTGTATCGCCAGGGTTAGATATAGATATTGCTTTGGTAATTGTTTTAAATGGGCTATTAATTATACCTTGGTTATTATCATCGCCAGAGGGAGAGACAAAGACTTCTTTTGCATTGATGCATATTGAAGATAATATAAGTAAAAAAGCTAATGTGAGTTTTGCCGATTTGAGATTATAATACATAATTCCCCTTAGAAAAAATCGAGGTGTAATATCGGTAAAAATGCAGTCTAATTCCAATTAAATTTTTTAAAAGGTTTAATTTTTATTTAAATTGATTTACCAAAAGTTATTCATATCTATATTATTTTATCCAATTAATTTTTCTTAAAGTTGAGAAATAAATTCTAAAAAAATTATCAGTTTTTAAAAAATATTTTGTATTGTAATCTTGAAGAGTATATATTTCGCCGATTGGCATAGGAATTGAAACTTCATTATTCTGATGATAATAACTGTTTGCGGTAGTAGACTAAATCTAAAATTCATTGATTAAAAAATAAGTCGGATAAGAAGTCTAAGTAATTGGGGGTGGTATGCTCGTAAAGATTAAAGACTTTTTTGCATTTTTATATCTATGCAAGGAGAAAAATATTCTGGATGTTACAAGTGTATTACTTCCTGCAAATTCGGGAAATGATGAATTATTTTTAGATGAGCTTGCAAGCGATGGCGATTATATTATAGATTCATATAGACCTGTTGATCCTATAAAAGTTATCTTTTATCGAATAAGAGAGAGGATTTATCCTGAGGAGGAAGTAAAAGGCAAGAGGATAATTCTGGGTGTAAAGAATTGTGACCTGAAGGGACTACTATTGCTGGACAAAGCACTTATAAATGATGATTTTGTTGATCCAGTTTATAAAGAATGGCGTGATAACACGATTATAATAACGAGCGATTGTTTGCAAATAACCGATACCTGTCATTGTAACCTTGTCGGGGGTAAGCCTTATTCAGAGGAAGGTTATGATATCAATTTATCGAGAGTAGGAGATAGCTACTTTTTAACTATTGGAAGTGGAATTGGTGAAAAGTTTGTAAATGAGATGAAAAAAGTGATAAAACCTGTCACATATAGTGATGAGATTTTGAAATTGATTGAAAGTAATAGAAAAAAAGTGATGAGTAAACTTGAGGAACAGAACAAAGAATTTGAAAGAAAACCTGATTATGATAAACTTGAGAAAGCTGATATAGAGACATGGATAGTAGAGTCTAAGGATTGTGTCGGATGTGGTGGTTGTAACAATATCTGTCCCACCTGCTATTGTATAATAATTAATGATGAATCTGATGATAAAGATTTCATAAAAGTAAGGTCTTATGACTCCTGTCAATTGACCGGTTATGCACGAGTTGCAGGAGGTGCAAATCCGAGACCGAAGATATATCAGCGTTTTAGAAATAGATATCTGTGCAAATTTCTTTATATGAAATATAATTTTGATCTTTTAGGTTGTACAGGTTGCGGAAGATGTATAGATGTGTGTCCTGGAAATATAGAATTTAGAGGTGTTGTTAAAAGAATTATGGAAAAAGAATTAAGTACTCAGGAGGTATAGATATGCAGGCTAATAATCCATACAAAATAACTCGAGCAGAAGTTACAGATATAATAGAAGAATCTCCCACAATAAAGACATTTCATCTAAAGCCAGAGGTTCCAATTCCATTCAAGACCGGGCAGTTCATTCAGTTCTCAGTAGCAGGGATAGGGGAAGCTCCATTTACGCCATCCTCACCTCATCACATCAGTGAAGAGATGGATGTGACAATAATGAAGGCTGGTTTTGTTACCGAACATATCCACAATTTAAAAAAAGGTGATATAGTTGGTGTAAGGGGGCCATTTGGTACATGGTATCCTCTGGATAAATTTAAAGGGAAAGATATTTTAATAATGGGTGGTGGTGTAGGGATGGCGCCTACCAGATCATTATTTCTTACTTTATTAAATGATTTAGAGAATTATAACAGTATTACATTTTTATGTGGAGCACGGTCTCCTGAAGATATGATTTATAAATATCAGATAGATGAATGGAGAAAACACAAAAATGTTAGGGTATTGAGAACTGTTGATAGAGTATCTGATGGACAAAGCTGGGATGAAGATGTTGGGCTTGTTACCAAGCTACTTGAAAAGATTGATATAGATCCAAAGGGCAATCCTGTGGTAGTTTGTGGACCCCCAATAATGATGAAATTTGCCACCATGGACCTTATAAGATACGGTTATACTCCCGATAATATTTATCTATCTATGGAAAAGAAAATGTATTGTGGTATAGGTCAGTGCAGGCATTGTGTAATGGGAAAATATTTTGTATGTAAAGATGGACCAGTTTTTACTTATGAAACGATAAAAAATGAGGAGAATATTTGGGAATGAAGAGATTATTAATTGATATACCGAAGTTAATTGAATCAGGTAAATCGGTAGAAGATATTAAATGTGAATATTTTTATCACAGAAAAAATCCGGGGCATTTTTCGTTACTCGAGGTGGCAGAATTTGCGGTGTATTGCAGACAGTGTAAAGAGGCTTTTTGTGTGCTTGCATGTCCAAAGGAGGCTTTAGAAAGAACGGAATATGGTTTGATAAAAAGATACAATATGCGATGTGTGGGTTGTAAAAGTTGTGTGCTTGCATGTCCTTTTGGAACAATATTCCCCGATGTCATTAATTACATTACTGCTAAGTGTGATTATTGTTTAAAACAGCTGGAAAAAGATGCCGAATACCAACCTCTATGCGTAAAAACTTCTCCTGACGGTTCACTTCAGATGGTGGATATTGAGAAGGAAGATCCAGAAAATTACATTTTCTTTTATGGAGAACATTTAGCGATCAAAAGCAGAAGTTGGCGACATAAGGAGGAAAAGGTATGAACTGGTGGTATTTGTTTTATCTTCTTGTTTTCCCGGGTCTGATTTTTACGGCGGTTGTAGGACTACTTGTCGGGTGGATTGATAGAAAAGTCTCTGCAAGAGTACAATTTCGTGTTGGACCTCCTTTATTTCAAAACTTTTATGATTTTATAAAATTACTCGGAAAAGAAACGATAATAGTTAGGAATAGTTTAAAATCACTGTTTGTACTTTCACCTTTAATAGCGTTTGCAACGTTTGTTCTTGTTTCCACGATCGTAGGAGTACCATTATTCTTCGGTGAAAGTTTTTATGGTGATATATTTGTTGTTATGTATTTATTAATGATTTACTCTGTAATGGTAATACTCGGTGGAGCATCGACAGGGAATGTTTACTCAAGCCTTGGTGCTGGCAGAGAAATAAAGTTACTGCTAGCAGATGAGCTTTCATTCATTCTGGTATGTCTTATCCCAATAATCAAATCGGGATATAAAATAAAATTAGAGGAAATAGTAATTGCACAGTCATCTGTTCCTTTTATTGCTTCTGTATCGGGTGTAATTGCATTTATTTTTGGGATTTTGTGTATTCAAGCGAAAATGGTTTTACCTCCCTTTCATATACCAGAAGCTGAGACTGAAATTGTCGAGGGACCATTTATAGAATACTCAGGTCCTCTTTTAGGTTTCTGGAAATTGAATCAGTTTATGATGTGGGTATTTTACCCTTTTTTGCTAATCCTATTATTTCTTGGGGGATATAATTCTAATGGTTTAGGTCTTTTGTGGTTTATTTTAAAATATATCGGAATAGTGGTATTAATGATATTGATAAAAAATACCAATCCAAGAATTAGAATTGATACTGCTATAAAATTTTTCTGGCGGCTTGCTACGCCGATCGTTTTTATTGGTGTTATACTCGCTATATATGGGGTTTAAAAAATGAGTTGGTATACAAAAAAATTAGCAAAATCCATATGGGTGTTTCATGTAAGTGCATCACCCTGTAATAATTGCGATATTGAAATACTTAGTTTGTTGACTCCGAAGTATGATGTTGAAAGGTTTGGTATAAAATTGGTAGGTTCCGTCAGACATGCCGATGCACTTCTTGTAACGGGTATAATGAATAAAAAAGTCGCTCCAAGAGTTAAGTATATTTATGAGCAAGCTCCAAAACCTGTTTTTGTTATTGGAGTTGGAAGCTGTCCAGCGTCAGGTATCATGTTCAGAGACAGTTATAATTTCCCTGCCCAAGAAATGGAAGAAATTCCTTTTAATGTATATATACCGGGCTGTCCACCAAAACCAGAAGCTATGCTTGAAGGTATTGTAAAACTATTGGAGGCACTTAATGGGTAAAGATATTTATGAAGAATTTAAAGCAAAGTTTGGTGATATTATCCATGTAAGAAGAGAGAAAAGTAATCGATTGTACTTCTTTGTCCCTGAAAAGAATTTGCGTTCGGTAGTTAAATATATTTTTAATGAAATTGGTTGTAGGCTGTCAACTGCTACAGCTCTTGAACGTCCTGATGGTTTTGAAGTTATTTACCATTTTTCACATGATAAAACAGGCAAGTACTTTTGTCCAACGGTTTTTATTTCAAATAAAGACCAGCCTTCTATGAATTCCATTACTCCAATTGTAAAAGGTGCTGAATGGATTGAGAGAGAAATAATGGAAATGTTTGGAATACGGTTTAAAGGACATCCGAGGCCTGAGAAATTGCTTATGCTCAATAATCCTGGTAATTTGGACAGGCCATTAAGAATAGGAGGAAAGTGATGGAACGAGTTATTCCCGTTGGACCTTTTCACCCGTTGCTTGAGGAAGCAGAATTTTTTACTTTGAAGGTTGATGGAGAGTATGTTGTCGATATAGATATCGAGATAGGTTGGTTGCATCGTGGTCATGAATTTATATCTGAACAAAAGACCTTTACTCAATCAATATATCTTGTGGAAAGAATTTGTGGAATTTGCTCCACTTCCCATCCCATTGCGTTTGTGCATGCAGTTGAGGATGTAGCAGATATTGAAGTTCCTGTAAGAGCAAAAATAATTCGTACCTTAATTGGTGAGCTGGAAAGAATCCACAGTCATCTTCTATGGATAGGGCTTGCTGGTCATTTTATAGGATATGATACTGTATGGATGTGGGCGTGGAAATACAGGGAGCCAGTGCTTCAAATGTTTGAAATTATATCAGGAAATAGAAATCACTATGGTATGATGAGGATTGGTGGAGTAGGAAAAGATGTGGAGCCTGATTCCATTAGTGATCTTGAAAAAATATTAAGTAGTATAGAGAAAAAAATGTATATGTTTGCAAAAGTTGTAAAGGATGATCCTGTATTAAAATCAAGGTTAAAAGGTGTGGGTGTATTGAAAAAGGAAGATGCAATAGCATATTGTGCTGTTGGTCCAACGGCTCGTGCCTCAGGAGTTGCGATTGATGTTCGAAAAGACGAACCTAGGGATGCTTATGATATGGTAAATTTTAATATTATTGTTTTAGAAAATGGTGATGTGTATGATAAATTTGTCGCAAGAGTATTGGAAGTTATTGAATCAGCTAAAATCTGTAAACAATGCCTTAAGCTTTTAAGAAAGGAGAAGGGTCCTGTTTTAAACAATGTCAAAGAGATACCACCTGGTGAAGGAATTGGAAGATATGAAGCGCCTCGTGGAGAGGTGCTTCACTATGTCCGAACTGACGGTTCAAATAGAGCTGTTAGACACAAAGTTAGAGCACCGAGTTATGCAAATATCCCTACTTGCAAAGCTAGCTGCATAGGGATTCCTGTGGCTGATGCCTTAATTACCACTGCATCTATAGATCCATGTTATTGTTGCACCGAGAGGTCTGTAAAGATTGTGGATGAGAAGAATAGAGAGTTGCATTTGGATTTATTAAAATTATCATGGGAGAAAACAGAGCGAATTCGGAGGGGATTATAAATGCAATTTAATGAGCTCAGCTTATTAGTATTAATACCATTTTTGATAGGTCTGGTGAATATATTTATACCTGTATTTCTTAGAAAGTTATTAACTCTTGCGTGTATGATATATCTAATGGTTTTAACTATTGGAATTTTTGGAAATGAAAATATAACTGTTAGATTGATGAACATTGATTTACTGCGTGTGGACAGGCTTGCCTATCTTTCGTTGATATTCATTCAGATACTGGGTTTAATCATTTTAATTTTTAGTCTTACAGGTGTGGAAGGTGTAATAGAAAAGAGATTTTTTATTTTATTTCCCCTTACTGTATCTTTTTCTAACGGAGCAGTTTTGAGTATAAATGGATTGTCTTTTATAATTTTTTGGGGTCTATCCGGGGTAGTACTTTATCTTTTTGCATTACTTGGTACAAAAAGCGGAGCGCCATCCTCGGCAAAAAAGACGTTTATGATTGTTGGCGCAAGCGATTCAGTTTTGATTCTTGGATTTTTGTTGTTATGGTTTTTGGAACCGTCGAGCTGGATGAAGCTATGGGATATTAAAATGGAACTTGCAGGTGAGCTTGCCTATCTCTCATTTCTATGCTTGATGATTGCCTCATTCACAAAGGCAGGAGGATTTCCCTTTCATACATGGGTACCGGATTATTGTACAGATTCACCGATTGAGAGTTCTGCACTTTTACCAGCGAGTATTGATAAACTATTGGGTATTTACCTCCTTGCCAGAATGGTGTTGAATTTATTTATAATGAATACAGCTATGTCATTACTTTTGATGACTCTCGGTGCAATTACTATTATTGTAGCTGTAATGATGGCGATGATTCAGCATGATGGGAGAAGACTGCTAAGTTATCATGCAGTGAGTCAGGTAGGATATATGATACTTGGTGTAGGTAGTGGTAGTATATTGGGTTTTGTAGGGGGCTTATTCCATACAATTAATAACTCTTTATATAAATCTGGATTATTTCTCTCATTGGGAGCAGTTGAAAAAAGAACTGGGACGAGTGATCTGGACAAGCTCGGAGGCATCGGGAGAAATATGCCGATAATATTTATTTCAGCACTTTTTTGCTCTTTTGCAATCTCAGGTATACCACCTTTCAATGGGTTCTTTTCAAAATGGATGATTTATCAGGGAATTATTGAGATGAGCTCAATATCTGTGTCTGGTTATCAGATATGGTTACTAATTTTGCTTATTATGGCAGTATTCGGTAGTGCTTTGACACTGGCAAGCTTTATGAAATTTCTACATTCAGTATTCCTAGGTGTCCGACCAAAGGCATATGAAAAGATTAGAGAAGCTAGTTTAAATCAATGGATAGCTACCCTTACAATCGCACTTATATGTTTAGCTTTTGGTATATTTGCTAATCAACTGCCCATTAGATATTTATTTCTACCTATTCTTGAGAAAACAGGTATTCGATCGCCGAATTATATTGGCCTATATAATCCCATTTTTCTTACGATATTGTTTTTAATTCCATTTTTGATTGGTTTTATAATATTTTTAGTTGTGAAAAATGTACGGCTGGATGATGTATATCTTGGCGGTATGAAACCATCTGAAAAGTTCAGAATAATTGGTACTGAATTTTACAATGAAATAAGAAGAATGCAGCCTCTTAAGAGTCTGTATGACTGGGCGGAGAGGAAATACTTTGATATATATGATCTTGGGAAAAAGATTTCATTTTCTATCACAAAACTATTGAAATCTATTCATTCAGGACAATTACAACTATATAGCTTATGGATTATGATTGGGTTGTTAATTCTTTTGTACATTGTTTCTTAAAATTTTGGGGGTGTAAATGCCTGTAGAAACTTGGCTATTATTCTTATTATCCTATATGATAATTGGATCGATTGTAGCTCTGGAGCTAAAGAATATTCTTGCTTCTATTGTTTCAATCGGAATAGTTGGTCTTGGTGTATCGGTGGCATTTCTAATGCTTCAGGCTCCTGATCTTGCTATTGTTCAGTTTTTATTTGAGATATTCGCACTTATTATTCTGGTAAGAGCTTTTTCGAAAAAGGAATACCATGAAGAAAGAGCTCAAAGAGTAACAGGAGTGATGTTGGCTTTTACAATTATAGTTTTACTGGCAGTTCTGGCTTCAAGTGTTCCAATTTTTAAAGCACTTCCACCATTTGGTGAGCCTATAATGGGGATTGCGAAATACTATATAGAAAATGGTGCGGCACAGACTGGTTCAGCCAATGTTGTAACATCCATAATTCTTGATTATAGAGCCTATGACACACTGGGTGAGGTAACAGTGTTATTTACAGCAATACTTGGCGCATTAACCATTTTGAAGGTTCGTTCGAAGAAAGAAGAAGAGGAAGAAAATGAATAATAAAGAGGGAATGACCTTAATTGTTAAAACTGTGGCAAGAATAAGTGTATGGCTTATTATTCTATATGGAATATATATTGTTTTACATGGTCATCTAACTCCGGGAGGTGGATTTGCAGGTGGTGTGATAATATCTCTGGCGTTTTTAAATTTCATGCTGGCTTATGGAAGGAATAATACATCAAAATGGCTTAATATAAGTCTTTTAAGTGATATTGAAGCTTCCAGCGCTTCGCTTATACTGGCACTTGGAATTATGGGGATGGCCTTCGGAGGTGGATTTTTAGCAAATTTCATCACAAAGGGGAAGCTATTCCATCTTTTAAGCGCAGGTACAATTCCAATTTATAATATATTAATTGGTGCTAAAGTTGGAATGGCACTGTTTGTTGTTGTATGGACACTTGCAATTACAAGAATTGGTGAGGAGGTAGAGGGATGATTTCCTATTTAATATATGTTCTTTGTTTTGCTCTATTTCTTGTCGGAGTGTATGGAATTTTAACGAAAAGAGATCTTATAAAAATTATATTAGCTACTGGTATAATGGGTTATTCAGCAAATCTATTTCTTATTCTGTTTGCATATAAGAAGGGTGCTCTTTATCCTATATTGTCAAAAGGAGAGGAAGTCAAGGCAATGGTTGATCCTTTACCTCAGGCACTTGTTCTAACATCAATAGTTATAGAGCTTGGTATCACAGCGATGCTTGTAGCTCTTGCTATTAAATTATATGAGAGGTATAAGACATTTGATATTACTAAAATTAGGAGGCTTTCAGGATGATCCTCCCGTTTTTCATCATTATTCCGTTGTTAGCAGCGTTTCTAATAACGCTAGTCTCTGGTAAGAAAGATAACTGGGCTATAATATTATCCATACTTGCTGAGCTTTCTGTACTGGTGCTGGCAGTTTTTTGCTATGTATATCAGATCGATGATATATTTGTTTATAATATGAGTGGCTGGAAGATTCCCTTTACTATTTGCCTTGTTCAGGATGCCCTCTCGTGTTTTATGATTATGGTCGTAAGTATAATAGCGCTTACCAGCCTAATATATTCGGTTACCTATATAAGGCATCTGGTTTCTTCCTGGAGGTATTATGCACTGTTTATGCTTCTTGTTACTGGAATGAATGGTGTAATATTGACTGGTGATTTATTCAATCTCTTTGTATTTATGGAAATCGCTCTATTCTCTGCTTATGCACTTGTTTCCTATGGCAGAAAAGCGGAGGAATTTGAAGCAGCTTTTAAATATGCTATAATGGGTTCTATATCATCATCACTTATCCTTATTGGTATAGCGATAACGTATAGTTACACATCTTCGTTAACCATGGCAACAATTGCTGAAAGCTTAAAGAATAAACCAGCAGGGGTGACCTTCTGGCTGGGTAGTCTATTCTTAGCGGGGTTTGGACTTAAGTCAGCAATGGTGCCTTTTCATGCATGGCTCCCCGATGCCCATTCATCAGCGCCCGCTCCAATCTCGTCAATGCTGTCCGGTGTATTGATAAAGTCACTTGGTATTTATACAATTATAAGAATATTTTATAATGTTTTTGGTGCCCCTGAGCTTTTTAAAACTCTATTTTTAGTTTTTGGAATATTATCCATAGTTATTGCCTCTTTTCTAGCAATTGGTCAATGGGATATCAAGAGATTGCTAGCATATAGTAGTATAAGCCAGATTGGTTTTATACTTGTCGGATTGGGAGTTGGAAATTTTTATGGTATACTCGGTGCTATATTTCATCTTTTAAGCCATGCTATATTTAAGTCATTGTTGTTTTACAATACAGGTGCAATAGAGATGGCAATTGGAACAAGAGATATGAGAGATATGGGGGATTTAAGGAAAGCTCTACCAGTTACATCGTTCACGTCTATGGTTGGTAGTCTTGCAATAATGGGAATGCCCCCTTTTAATGGATTTTTCAGTAAGTTTTTCATAATAATGGGATTATTGCAAGCAAAGATGTATATAGTGGCATTATTAGTTGTGCTCGGCAGTATCTTAACTATTGCCTATTTTGTCAAATTTCAGAGATATGGATTCAGGGGAAAAAATGTGATAGAGAAAGAGATGGTTGCAGAACCTATTGGTTCGGGAATGAAATTTTCAATGGCATTCCTTGCTTTACTATGTCTTGTAACTAGCTTGATGTTAATACCAGGGCTAAGAGAGACAACATTAGATCCAGTTATAAATGTTATTCTTGATAAAACGGGTTATATTAAATCTGTACTTGGGAGGTAAAAGATGAGCATAAAGTTAAAAAGTAGGATAGTTGTATTTATACTCTCGTTTTTAGTCTGGGTTGCTCTTACAAGTATAAGAGATTTACAGGAGGTAGTAGCGGGAATATTTATAGCTTTAATAGTGAGCTTACTCGCTGGTGGATTCTTTATTCAGGAGAAAAGTAGAGGACGTCTTTTAAAAAGAATTTTTTATGGAGTAATATATATATTCAAATTTCTATGGGAAATGTTCAAAGCAAATTTACATGTTGCGTATATTGTAATTAATCCGAAACTACCAATAAAACCAGGTATTGTTAAAATAAAATCTAAGCTTTCAAAAGATACAGGACTTACAGCGCTTTCGAATTCGATTACATTGACTCCGGGTACGCTAACGGTTGATATTAATAAAGAAAAGGGGGAGCTATATATTCACTGGATTGATGTTGCTTCTCCAGATGTGGATGAAGCAACAAAAGAAATAGGTGGTAGATTTGAAAAAATACTGCTGGAGGTGTTTGAATGAAATATCTTAGATGGTTTTTGGGACTTATTTTTATAGCTACATTTTTATATTTTAATTTCTTTATATATCAGGCTGATATAATACCGAAATTGATAAATGTGATTTTATTCAGTGCCCTTTTTGTGCTCTTCAGAGTTATTTTCGGGCCTTCGCCAGCAGATAGAATAGTTGCCGTTGATATCCTTGGGATTCTAATCATAGGCATGCTTGCACTATTTGGCTTATTTTATGAAAAATCATTCTTTATGGATATTGGTTTAATCTGGGCACTTTTAAGTTTTATAGCTTCTCTGGCTTTTGCAAAGATACTTGAGGGGAGGCAGCTTGATGATTAGAGAGATAATTGGGCTAATTTTTATAATCATAGGTGTAACATTTGATTTTCTCGGTGTATTAGGGCTTGTAAGATTACCTGACGTGTATAATCGATTACAGGCAGCGACTAAATGTGTCACTTTTGGTTCAGCAGGTGTTTTATTTGGAGTATTTATATTACAGGGATTTAATAGCTTTGGTTTTAAGGCTCTTATAGGAATTATATTTATATTTCTAACATCACCTGTAGCCGCACATGCAATTTCCAGAGCATCTCACAGGAGTGGAATTCCATTAACCAAAGAAACAGTTGTAGATAAATATCAGGAAGATCACGAGTTGAGGGAAGAGTAATGTATGCACCAAAATTAAGAGAATTAGTGGAAGCTCTGAGGTCTTTATTTTCAAGACCATATACGACGCGTTTCCCGAAGGGAAAATATGAACCTGTGAAGGAATATAGAGGTTTCCCCCAATTTTTTGAGGAAGATTGTGTAGGCTGTGGTACCTGCTATCAGGTTTGTCCTGCTGGAGCAATAGAGATGAACGATGACATTAAAAAAGGAGTTAGGGTTTTAAAAATTGATTATAGTTCCTGTATCCAGTGTGGTCAATGTGAAGAACACTGTATTACAGAGAGGGGGATTAGAATTACCACAAAATATTCTGTCCCAATTTTTAGTCTATCAGAAGATAATTATTTTAATGTCATAGAGAAAAAACTTGTTAAGTGTGAAATTTGTGGAAAGAGTTTTGCCTGTGAAGACCATTTGCATTTTATAAGAAAAAGATTGGGAGCAAAATCATATGCTCATCCAAATCTTTTGATTGGATTACAGAAAAAATTGGGAAGTATCCCTGAAGCAAAATATAAGGGGAGAATCAGAAGAGAAGACTACATAAAAGAGGTATGCCCTATCTGTCGTCACAAGATTGTTGTAGAGGATGAATTTTAAAGAATTATTCAGTATAATTGAAAATGGTGGATACAAAAAGATATTGATAATTGGAATTGGGAATGAACTTAGGGGAGACGACAGAGCAGGACTGATATTAGCTGAAAAGGTTTTTGAGAACCTAAGCATTTTTATCCCAACAATAAAAAAGATAATTGCAGGTACAAATCCAGAAAACTATATTGAGAAAATGATAAAATTCTCACCTGAATT
Source organism: Candidatus Neomarinimicrobiota bacterium (assembly GCA_017656425.1). Classification (NCBI taxonomy): domain Bacteria; kingdom Pseudomonadati; phylum Fidelibacterota; species Fidelibacterota bacterium. The sequence continues at coordinate 49,498 of JACDNV010000012.1, forward strand.
GATAATAATTTTCGATTCATCCGATTTCGGTGCTGAGCCAGGGACGGTTCAATTATTTAGAAGAGAAGATATAAGTAATAACTCAATAAGCACTCATGCTTATAGCATAGGTATAATTGAAGATTATATAAAAAGGTCTATAAATTCTGATGTGTTTTATGTTTTAATACAGAAGAAAAATACTGAATTTGGCAGGAAAATATCACGAGAAGTTCTAAAAGGCATTGAGGAATTCTAAAATTGGAAAATTCGAATTCACTTTTTCCCTTCTATACAGTTAAGTCTTTAAGACACAGGATAGGCTGGATTATTAATCTTCGCTGGTTAGCGGTTTTTGCAATAATGACCGCCATTCCAATTGCCAGATATCTCTTTCGATTTGAAATTGATTATGAGAATATATATTTTATTTCCACCTTACTATTGGTTTTAAATATAATATACTTTTTCTTCTATAGATACTATCCTTTTACATCTTTTAGTCAGGAGGTTGTCTTTACAGAAATACAAATACTGCTGGATTTTGTAATTATTTCCTTTTTAATTCATTTTTCTGGCGGAATAGAAAATCCATTCTATTTTCTATATATAGTGAACATAATTTTGTCCGGTATACTTTTAAAGGGGATATTGCCATTTATCAATACTATATTTGCCTCTTTACTTTTAACTATGTGGACAATTCTCGAATATCTTGAAAAGGTCGATGTATACAACCTCTGGGAAAATGAACCAGATTTATCATATGTTATAGTATCCCTTGTGGCTTTTTATTTCCTTGCCTTTGCTTCAACATTACTTATTGTCGATTTTATGAAAAGGTACAGAAAACTTAAATCGATCATTGATGATAAATCGAGTCAACTAGAAGAAACAATAAATGAAAGAGACAAAATTTTCAGGTTTACTGCCCATGAATTGAAATCCCCCATTACTACTCTGAAAAGTACGCTATCTGTATTAAATAAAGTTTATTCAGAAAAAATTGATAAGGAGGCGAGAGATCTTCTTGATCGAGCTGAAAATCGAGTTGATCAGATACTGGATATGGTAAAGGATATGATTGAGATAACAAGGTACAAAAGACCAGAAGAAGAGGTTGTAAAACTTGAAGAGGTGGATTTTTGCAACTGGATTAATTCAATTCTTGAATCTCAAAAGATAGACGCAAAAAATAAAGGTATTGAGCTTAAAATTGGTCCAATCTCATGTGCAAGGATAGTTATAGATACTAATAGTTTAAGTAAAATCGCAATTAATCTTGTAAACAACTCAATTAGATATACCAACCCAGGCGGTAAAGTAACTGTAACGCCTTTTGTTAATAATAAAGAATATGGTGTCATAGTTGAAGATACTGGTATCGGAATACCTGAAAATGAGATCGATAAGATTTTCAATGAATTTTACAGAGGTAAAAACGCAAAAGAAATGGAACGATTGGGAACTGGACTGGGATTGTCTCTTGTAAAGCAAATTGTTGATAGATTGGGTGGGAATATTAGGGTAGAAAGCAAAGTAGGAGTTGGTAGTAAATTCATTGTTACATTACCTTTTGCTGAATAGTCCAATGGTTTCCCATAACTGAGAATAAATATTTGCAAATTTTCAAATTTAATCTTAAATACATAAAAACCCATACGTGGAGAATGTGGCATTATTTTTGTCGAAACTGGATATAGATGGTAGTTAAGTATTACAAAAAAAGATTGAATAAGTATTAGCAATAAAAGGCATAAATGATGTTATCCTCACAGGTAAAAGGTTTCTTAGAAAATGCTTCCTGGATAAGGAGAATGTTTGAAATTGGACATGAGTTAAAAAAGAAATATGGTTATCAAAATGTGTTTGATTTTACCCTTGGTAATCCTGATTTACCTCCACCGGCTGACTTTAAAAAACATTTAATTGAAGAAGCTAGTAAGGATGAACCATTTATACATGGCTATATGTCTAATGCGGGATATGAAGATACTAGGGAGGCAATTGCGAAAAATCTCTCCAATGAACTCGACATGGATTTTAATAAGAAAAACATTATTATGACATGCGGAGCAGCTGGAGGTATGAATGTTATACTGCGAGCAATTTTGAATCCTGGTGATAAGGTTGTTATTTTGTCCCCATATTTTGTTGAGTATAAATTCTATATTTTAAATCACCAAGGGCAGGTTGTTATTTCTGAGACCGATGAGACTTTTTTACCTAATATAGAAGATCTTGATAAAAAAATTGATGATAGGACGAAAGCAATTATAATAAATACTCCGAACAATCCCACTGGTAGAGTATATGAAGATATGATTCTTATAGATTTGGGTGATCTATTGTTAAAGAAATCAAAGGAGTTTGGTAAGCCTATATATTTATTATCAGATGAGCCATATAAAAGGATTGTTTACTCAGATCATAAATTTTATCCACCAATCAAATACTATAGGAATACAATGATTGTAAATTCCTTCTCAAAGGATTTATCAATCCCTGGTGAAAGGATTGGTTATATAGCAATGCCTCCTGATTTGGATGGGGTGAGAGAAATTATAGAGGCGTGTGTGTTGTGCAATAGGATTCTTGGTTTCATAAATGCACCGGCAATAATGCAGAGAGTTATTAAGAATCTTTTAAATTCTTTGGTGGATGTAAATTTATATATGAAAAGAAGGGATATTTTCTATAATTCCCTTATAGAGATGGGATATAAAGTTATTAAACCAGGTGGAACATTTTATATGTTTCCAGAATCACCGATTAAAGATGATATTGAATTTTCCAAGATTTTAATGAATGAGCAGGTTCTGGTCACCCCGGGTTCTGGATTTGGAAGAAAGGGTTATTTTAGAATTTCATATTGCCAAGATGAAAAAATAATTTTAAAATCCCTTGAAAGATTTTACAGTGCGATAAAGAAAGTAGAATAGGAGTTATTTCTATGGTTGAAAAGAAAATCGGAGGATATGTTGTTATTGATATAGAGGAATGCAAAGGATGTGGGTATTGTGTGGATGCATGTCCGGTGAAGGTGTTAATGCAGTCGGACAGATTCAATAGATATGGATATCATTACGCAGAATACATTGGAGAAGGTTGTACAGGTTGTGGTATATGTTTCTATAATTGCCCAGAGCCGGGTGCTATAACAGTCTTTAAAAATTGGTCAGATATTAAAGAGAAAGCATTTTGTAAAAACTGCAATCAGGAACAATTGGTGTTTAAGAAAAATGAGAAAAGTGATATATTATATTGTACTAAATGTTTAAAGCCTATATAAACGATTGGGAGTATTAATGACGATTCAATTTTTAAAGGGGAATGAGGCTGTTGTAAAAGGAGCGATACTGGCAGGTTGCAGGGCTTTTTTCGGATATCCAATCACCCCTGCCAGTGAAATAGCCCATGCGGCAGCTTATTATATGCCCCTTGTAGGGGGTACATTTTTACAGGCTGAAAGCGAAATAGCTGCAATAAACATGGTTTATGGCGCAGCATCTACTGGTATCAGGGTTATGACTGCATCGTCAGGTCCTGGTATTAGCCTAAAGCAGGAAGGTATTTCATATCTTGCTGGAGCAGAATTGCCATGTGTTATTGTCGATATAATGAGGGGTGGACCAGGCCTTGGCAATATTGCTCCTGACCAAAGTGATTACAATCAGGTGGTGAAGGGAGGAGGACATGGACCTTATAAGAATATAGTTCTGGCTCCCAATTCTGTCCAGGAAATGTTTGATTTTGGAATTTTAGCATTCGAACTTGCAGACAGATATAGAAATCCTGTTTTTATACTCGCTGATGGATTTATCGGCCAGATGATGGAGTCAGTTAGTGTATATGCCCCTGAAGTCAATGAGCCTGAGAAAAACTGGGCGGTAAAGGGAACTAAAGAAACAATGGATAACCTGATTACATCTATAGAACTGGATCCGGAGATGCTTGAGAAACATGTTTCGAAGCTACAGCAAAAATATAAGATAATTGAGGAGCAGGAAGTTAGATATGAAGACTACTTTATTGAGGATGCACGGATATTGATTGTTGCCTTTGGAATAGTGTCAAGAATAGTACAAACTGTCGTTGATGAATTGAGAGACGGTGGAGAAAGAGTTGGAATGTTCCGACCTATTACTTTATTTCCTTTTCCTTATGAAAAAATTGGAGAGTTGGCAGATAAAGTTGATGCTTTTCTTGTAGTTGAGATGAGTAATGGACAGATGCTTGATGATGTCAGGCTTGCAGTAAATGGGAAAAAGCCTGTTTTCTTATATAACAGGATGGGAGGAGTCGTACCAACTACAAGGGAGATAAATAATAAAGTTATGGAGATACTGAGGGGATTATGAATATAAATGTTTTAACAAAATCAGAATCTTTTTATAATGTATACGAAAGAAAGCCAGGGGCAGATAAACATGTCACTCACTACTGCCCAGGATGTGGGCATGGTATAATTCATAAGATAATTGCAGAAGCCCTGGATGATCTTGGAGTTAGAGACAAAACGATATTCATTAGTCCGGTGGGTTGCAGTGTATTTGCTTATTACTATTTTCACACAGGGAATATACAAGTCGCCCATGGGAGAGCACCTGCAGTGGCTACGGGGATAAAAAGAGCACTCCCTGATTCAGTAGTAATTAGCTATCAGGGAGATGGGGATCTGGCGGCAATTGGAGGGCTGGAGATCCTTCATGCTGCAAATAGGGGTGAAGGTTTTACTGTGATATTTATAAATAATGCAATTTATGGTATGACTGGGGGGCAAATGGCTCCAACGACTTTAATTGGTCAGACTACTGCAACCACACCTCGAGGTAGGGACCCTCAGAATGACGGTTATCCAATCAGGATGAGTGAAATTATTGCTACCCTTGAGGCACCTGTATATGTGGAGAGAGTAATGTTATCTGATTCAAAAAATATTATGAGAGCAAGAAATGCTATCAGGAAAGCTCTTAAAATACAGGTTGAAAAAAATGGGTTTTCTTTCATTGAAGTTCTTTCTCCCTGCCCATCTGGCTGGAAAATGTCACCGCTGCAGGCGAAAAAGTGGGTTGGTGAAGTGCTAAGTTCCTATTTCCCTGTAGGTGTGATGAAGGATATTTCATCAGAATTTAAAGGAAGAAATAAAGTAAAGAAGGAATTATCAAGAGATGAAATACTTGATGTACTCGGTGTTAATGTGACTGAAAAAATAAGACCGGAGATAAAAGAATATTCTAAAAGAGAGGTATCTAAAGAAATCAAAATTGCTGGTTTTGGCGGACAGGGCGTATTGAGCCTTGGAATAGTGCTGGCATATATGGGTGTGAAACATGGCTATAAAGTAAGTTGGCTACCTTCCTATGGACCTGAAATGAGGGGTGGAACGGCAAATTGCCATGTGAAGATTTCCAATAAAAAAATTGGTTCTCCTGTAGTTTCATATCCAACTGTTTTAATTGCCATGAACAGACCTTCTCTTGACAAATTCGAGAATGATGTAATATCTGGTGGTGTTATATTTTATGATAGCTCATTGATTGATAGTGCGCCATCGAGGGAGGATGTAACTATCATTCCAATACCTGCTACTAGGATTGCTGATGAGATTGGCAGTACTAAGATGGCAAATATGGTAATGATAGGAGCTTTTGTAAAGTATTTTGATCTAATGGATATCGATTACATAGTTATTTCGCTTGATGAGGTTATGAAATCAAAAAAATTGGTTGATATGAATAAACTGGCAATCAGAAAGGGTGTAGAATATTTATTCGATAACATTTTAAAAAGTTAAAGATTAAAGCTTAAAGATCTCGATAATTCACAATGTTTTACAAATAAATCTTGTGAGTCTTTTTATTTGTTTAGAAATTAAAAAGAAAATCAGGGGGATATGATGTCACGAGAGATTCATCCAAATCAATCTTATAAGGATAAGTTACTAAAATTAATACCCAGCGAGATTGTTGGTGCTTACATGGTTATACAGGGTATTTTGAGTGGACAAAATATATTAATCGGGGACAAGGATATTACGGCCAGCTTCAATTGGGCAATATTTATAATTATTTTCCTCTTGACACCACTATTTTTGCTTAGAGTTCACAATGTAAGAAAAACGAGCCAATTAATAATAACAAGTATATCTTTTATTATATGGGGATATTCTCTCGGTGGTCCCTTTGCTGTATCGGGTCTCTACCAACCTCAAATTGCATCGATTTTACTTGTCCTGTGGACACTGATTATTCCACTTGCTATAAAGACGAAAACGAGTTGATTGATATATCAAAATATTTTCAAACTTAAATCTTTTTTCATTCGTTTTACATCAAAATTTTATACTTCAGTGAATTAGCGAGAAGAATAATACCTGTTGATTTAGAATATTCTTATCAGTAAATTTTTTTGCTTTATTTAAAGATGAAACGGGCGATTAGCTCAGCTGGTTAGAGCGTCCCGTTCACATCGGGAAGGTCATCCGTTCGAGTCGGATATCGCCCACGTTATGTGTGGTAAACTAAAATTGATTGAATATAATTTTTTAAACATACCGATAGAGATTGCACCTTCGTGGTGCAATTTTTTTATATAAAGATAGGGAGGTGAGATGCTTAAAGAACTTGAAGACTTAGTTAAATTGCAGAGAATTGATAATCAGTTAATGAGAATAACTGGGTTAAAAGGTGATTTACCTCAGCTTGTAGATGCCTTAAGTTCGGAACTAGGAGAACTTGAAAAATCTCTGGATGCTGATAAGGAGAGAATGGAAGAGGTAAAGAAGATGATGAAGCAACTTGGGAGTAAAATTGAAGAAGATAAGGTCAAACTGGAGAAATATCAGGACCAGTTGTATCTTGTAACTTCCAATAAAGAATACGATGCAATAACTGCTGAAATTGATTATATGAAACAAGAAATAAGCAAAGCAGAATATGAGATACTTGAATTGAGTGAAGAGTTAGAAAAGTTAAATGAATCAATAAAAAACAAAGAAATCGCTATGACTGAGAAGAAAAAGGAATTAGAAGAGAAAAAAGCAGAATTAAAGAATACCGATGAGAAAACAAAGGAAGAGGAATCCAAGCTGAGAAAAGATAGAGAGGTACTGGTAGAAAGAATTCCTATAAGGTATTTAAGAGAATATGAACGTGTAGCAAAAGCTCGAAATGGAGTAGCGGTAGTCCCAATAAATCAGGTTTATGAGGTTATAAGAGACAAAAATGGGAACATTATAGACCAGATTGAAATGGAAGTATCATGTGGTGGATGTCATAAGATAGTTCCACCACAGAAGTTTATTGAAATTAAAGCTGGAGATAAAATATTTCGTTGTGAATCCTGTGGTAGATTGCTTTACTGGGATGAAAAAGAGAGTGTTATTCTAAAAGATGATTTACATGAGGATGAAGAATTTATCTGAAGCTGGTCGGGTAGCCGCTCCAGCACGCTCTTTGAGCTGGGGAGGAAAGTCCGAACTCCGCAGGGCAGGGTGCTCCGTAATACGGAGTCGCCGTGAGGCGGGGAAAGTGCCACAGAAACAATACCGCCCCTATTAGGGGGTAAGGGTGAAATGGTGCGTCCTGCAATTAAGCGGGATATCCCACAAAAAGTGGGAGAGTAAGAGCGCACCGTCCCAACTGCGAAGTTGGGAGCAGGGCAAACCCCACCCGGAGCAAGACCAAGTAGGGAAGAGGGATTGCCCGTCCCGTTTGATTCCCGGGTAGGTCGCTTAATCCCGGCCGAAAGGTCGAGGGTAGATAAATGGCTACCATCCCGACAGCATATTGTCGGGATACAGAATTCGGCTTATAGACCAGCTTCAGATAATTTTTTTGATATTATGACATTAAAATATAGATGGAAAATTAAAGAACCAGATTATAGTAAATATAGAATTTTGGTTGAAAAACATGGGTTTCATCCTGTTATTGCAAGATTATTATCCTTAAGAGGTCTGTATGAACCAGATAAAATAGAAGTTTTTTTGAATCCTTTACCAAAATTTTTATATAATCCTTTCCTGATGCAGGATATGGAAAAAGCGGTAAACCGCCTTATCAAGGCTTTTTATAATAAGGAAAAAATACTAATCTATGGTGATTATGATGTAGATGGGATCACTGGAACGAGCTTGCTCTTAAGATTTTTTAGAAAGCTTCAATTACCAGCTTCTTTCTATATTCCTGATAGAGAGACTGAAGGGTATGGTCTTTCAATCAGTGGTGTTGAATATGCTATAGAAAATAATTTTGATTTAATAATAACCTGTGATTGTGGTATTAATGCTTTTGATGAGATAGATTATGCAAATAAAAATGGCATTGATGTAATCGTTACAGACCACCACGAGCCATCTGATGAACTACCAGATGCCTATGCAGTGTTAGATCCCAAGCGCTCTGATGATAGTTATACCTTTACTGATTTGTGTGGTGTTGGAGTGGCTTATAAATTATTGCACGGATTCTGTATAAGGAAGGGCATCCCATCTGAGGTAATTAATGAAGACCTTGATCTGGTTGCTATTGGTATAGCAGCTGATTTAGTGCCCGTTATTGATGAAAATAGGATTTTACTATCGGTAGGACTTAAAAAAATAAAAGAAACTTGTAAGCCAGGGATCAAAGCATTGATTGATGTTTCAGGATTTGGAAATTCTGATATTGATGTTTCGACAATAGTATTTGGATTGGCTCCGAGACTGAATGCAGCGGGTAGGATTAGTCATGCCTCGAAGTCTGTGGAACTTTTGATTACTGATAATTATCAAAGAGCTGTAAGAATTGCCAGAGAACTTCAACGGGAAAATAGGGAAAGGCAAAGAATAGAAAAAGAAACAATAGATGATGCGATAAGACGATTAAATCATATTCATAATATGGAGAAGGACAAAATTATTATTCTGTCAAGTAATGATTGGCATCAGGGTGTAATTGGAATTGTTGCTTCTAAAATAAAAGAGCAGTATAATAAACCTGTAGTTCTGGTTTCTTTTCATGAAGGGATCGGGAAAGGATCAGCGAGGAGTATAGATGGATTTGATATTTATAAAGCTTTTGCGGCTTGCTCAGAATACCTGGATAGTTTTGGAGGGCATAAGATGGCTGCTGGTCTGGTAGTCAGGTATGAGAATTTTGGAGGCTTTTATAAAAAAATTAACGAAATAGCGAAAGAAATGATAGAAGATGAAATGCTTCTTCCGGTGCTGGAAGTAGATGCTGAAATAAAATTACTTGATTTGGACAGGAATATTATTGAATTTCTGAATAAATTAGCTCCTTTTGGTCCCGGTAATATGAAACCTTTATTTCTTGCAAAGAATTTAAAGATATCAGGTATCCCCAGAACTATCAATGAGATGCACGTTAGGTTTAAGGTTTGTCAGGATAAATTTGTAATAAGTGCAATAGGCTGGCGGATGATTGATAGGTATGAATATCTAATAAGCAATATGCCACTAAGTATGATTTTTTCTGTTGAAGAAAATACTTATAATGGTTTGGCAGAAATGCAATTAAATGTAAAAGATGTAAGATATTACGATGGAATTGAATAAAATAAGGGGCAGGTTATGTATTATAGTAAAATTGCAGGTATAGGAGCTTACGTCCCGGAAAAAGTTGTCACAAATCATGATCTGGAGAAGATGATGGATACCAGTGATGAGTGGATTGTAGAAAGAACTGGTATTCGTGAGCGTCGTTGGGTGGATAAACCCATGGGAGCTAGTGACCTTGCAGTACCAGCAAGTGTGGAAGCAATTGAAATGGCAGGTTTGAAAAAAGAAGATATAGATATGATTATATTTGCCACACTAAATCCGGATTACTCAATGCCTGGATCCAGCAGTTTGCTTCAGGCAAAGTTGGGACTGGCAGGAGTTCCAACACTTGATATAAGGGTTCAATGTTCTGGCTTTGTATATGGTCTTGCAATAGCAGACTCTTTTATAAAATCTGGATTTTATAAAAACATTTTACTTGTAGGTTCGGAAGTTCAATCTGTGGGTTTGAATCTTACAACAGAAGGGAGGGATGTAGCCGTTCTTTTTGGTGATGGTGCAGGAGCGGCAGTAGTTACACGGTCAGAAGATGATAGCCGTATTTTGTTTTATCATCTGGGTGGAGATGGGAAATATGCAAAAGAGTTATGGTGTGAAGCCCCAGTGGGATTTCAAATCCCGAGAATCAGCAAGAAAATGATAGATGAGGGGAGACATTTCCCAAAGATGAATGGAAGGCAAGTATTTAAACGTGCCGTTACAATATTCCCCAGAATAGTTAAAATAGCAATGGAATCGCAGGGGTGGAATATTGAGGATGTTGATTTAATTATTCCACATCAGGCAAATCTTAGAATAACAGAGGCTCTGGCTAGAAGTCTTGGGGTTGGATTAGATAAAGTGTATTCTAATATTCATAAATATGGAAATACCACAGCAGCGTCCATACCATTGGCTATTTGTGATGCACTTAAGGAGGGTAAAATAAAAAAGGGAAGTAATCTTATCTTAGCTGCATTCGGTTCTGGTTTTACTTGGGGGTCGGTTGCTACAAGGTGGTAATATGTCATTGAAGATACAATTTATTGATGAACTGAAAGAATTTGATTTCTCACCTTTTAAAAAAGGCAATCTTAAAGTTACTCTGACAATTGTTCTTACTATATTGATTATATCTATTTTCTATCCCAAAGAGAATTATACTTTATACGATTATAAAATTAATGATATAACAAAAGAGACAATAATAGCTCCTTTTGATTTCCCGATACTTAAAACGGAAGAGGAACTCAAGAGAGACAGAACTCAGGCTCTGGAAAAAGTTAATTTTGTATTTAAAATTGACAGAAGTGTACGTGCATCATCAATAAATGATTTTGATACTTTGATGAATACAATATATGAGATAGTTAAAGCTCTTGACAAGTTAAGTAAGTCAAAGGAGTTGCTTGCAAAGTCAAGGTTTTCTAAAAATCTGGAAGAAATAAAAAGTATTGTTTACAGAGATTCCATTAAAGCTTCAGAATTAGTTGATTATCTCAAAGTCAAATTTGCTATAGATACATCTACGTCATACATTAAATATTTAATGAAAATTAATAAGGAAGCACCCAATTATTTTGAATATATCCGGAATAAATGCAGAGAAATCTTAGGTGAAATTTATACTCTTTATATTATCGATATTGATAAGTCCGATGTAATTTCGACCGGAATATCAATAATAGAAGATGGAGAGGAATCAGAAATAAAAAAGGAGAATGTATTTTCACTGAGTGAAATATGGGCAAAGTTAAAAATAAGAATTCAGGAAGTATTCCTTGAACAGAGTACAGAAGTTATTAACTATATTTATGATGTACTCGTGAAATTTATTAGGCCAAATCTTACTTATTCAAAGGAAATAACAGAGAAAAGACAGCAAGAATCTATAAGTAAAGTCCCTATAAGTAAAGGCATAATTTTAAAAGATGAGAAAATAGTTGATGCTAATGTAAGAATTACTCCTGACATATATAGAAAACTTGAATCCTTAGCGATTGAGCGGGCACGTCGATCCAATTTGAAGGGTGGTATAAGAAAAGAGTTACCTTTAATTGGTGACCCAGTTAATTATTTTCTCCAAGTTTTATTAATCACTATTTCATACTTAATATTTATAGCTTTTATTTTGATATATAGACCTGAGATTATAAAGTCTTTCAAGTATCAATTTTTGATATGTTTGATATTTGTAGTAACTGTTATAATTGCTTATATATTCAGTTTGAGGCTGAAAATTTCCTATTATGCGATACCTGTGACACTTTCTGCTTTACTATTTACTATTTTATTTGACGGAAAGATTGCCTTTGCCGGACTGGTTTCTCTTGTTTTCATATTGACATTCCAGAATGAATCTGATGCTTCATATATGATTACTTCTATTTTTGCCGGGATAATGGCAATTTATTCGGTAAGAAGATTGAGAAGTAGGGGGCAGGTTTTTCAATCGATTATATTTATCTGGTTGGCATATTTAATCGGAATTTCTATAACCTTCTGGTTAAAAAATAACAATGGGCATAAACTTTTGAACCATTTATTATATGGATCTTTAAATAGCGTAATAACACCTTTTTTGGCATATGGAATTATTGGTTTGATAGAGGTAGCTTTCGGAATTACGACGGCTCTTACTCTTCTTGAATATGCTAATTTCGATAACCCTGTCTTGAAGTTATTATCAAAGCATGCCCCTGGTACTTTCACGCACAGTATTATTGTTGGAAATCTTGCGGAAGCCGCAGCTGATGCTATAGGTGCAAACTCACTTCTTGCAAGAGTTGGTGCCTACTATCACGATATCGGAAAGATAACAAAACCTGAATACTTTGTTGAGAATACAAAACCAGGTGAAAATAAACACGAGAAATTATCGCCAAAAATGAGCGCTATGATTATCAGAAATCATGTTAAGGAAGGTGCAAGGCTGGCGGAAGAATACGGGCTACCTGATGAAATAAAACAGTTTATAGTTACACATCATGGAAATATGAGAATTGAATTCTTCCTTAGAAAAGCTCTTGATATAGCAGGAGATGGAAAGGACATAAATGAAGATGATTTTAGATATCAAGGTGAATTACCTACCACAAAGGAAACTGGGATAGTAATGATTTGTGATTCCATCGAGGCTGCTATTAGATCTTTAAAAAATCCGACCATACAATCTATGGAAAAGATGGTAGATCAAATAATAAAAGAGAGAATTGATCAGGGTCAGCTCGATAATTGTCCGCTGACTCTCAATGATTTAAATAAAATTAAAGGCGATATTAAGAAAAACACTGGTATTATGCCACTTCTTGTCAGCATTCACCATGTGCGGGTTGAATACCCTGAAAAAGAAAAATTACTGGAATAAATTATGCCATACGTTGAAATAATTAATATTTATCCAGAATTATTTTTGTTAAGACCTCCTGTTGAAAATTTAGTGAATTTTTTGGCAAGTAAAGAGACCAAAAGAGTGAAAAAGATTACAATTATAGTAACTGAGGATGAAGTATTAAACGATTTGAAGAAACAGTATTTTGGCGAGGATTACTTGACCGATACTATAAGTTTTAATTTTAATAAGGAAAATGAGCCAGTCGAGGGTGAAATCTACTTGAGTATTGATAGAATAAAAGAGAACGCAAAAGAGTATAATGAAACGTTTGAGAGGGAACTTGTAAGAGTTTTGATACACAGTTTATTACATCTATTTGGATACAATGATCAAACAGATGTCGACAGGAAGCAAATGGAAGCATTACAAAATTTTTACTTGCTCCAACAAAATGTGAAAGGTTTTTATAGAAAAAGGCATAAAGATTCTAGTGGAGAGGATGAGCGAGGCAGAATTAGCTGAAAAGTTTATAGAGCTTGTCAAGGTTGTAAAAAAGTTGCGCAGTCCAGAAGGATGCCAATGGGATAGAGCACAAACCCATCAATCTCTAATTCCATATATGACTGAAGAACTCTATGAAGTAATTGAAGCAATTGAAGAAAATAATGACGAGATGCTTAAAGAAGAGCTCGGTGATCTATTACTGCATATAATTTTTCAGGCTGATTTATCTGAGGAAGAGAGAAAATTCACACTTGCCGATTCGATAGATTTGATCAGAGAAAAATTAATCCGACGGCATCCCCATGTATTTGCTGGACTCAAAGTTAATTCTGTTAGTGAGATAAAAAAGAACTGGGAGAAAATAAAGTTAAAGGAAGGTAGAGGAAGTTTGCTTGATGGTATCCCGATGAATCTACCAGCGCTTCTTCTTGCTAAAAGAGTACAACAAAGGGCATCGGAGGTACGGTTTGACTGGGATAAAATAGATGATGTAATTAGTAAAGTAAGGGAAGAATTAAATGAGCTTGAAGAGGCTATAAAGAAAAAAGACCATAAGATGATTAAAGAAGAACTTGGTGACCTATTATTTAGTATCGTAAATCTTTCAAGATTTTTGAAACAGAATCCAGAAGAAGCTTTGAGATTAACAATAAAAAAATTTGTTTCAAGATTCAAAATCATTGAAAAGAAGTTAAGAGAGAAAGGCAAAAAGCTTGAAGAGGCAACTCTTTCCGAAATGGATAAAATCTGGAATGAGTTAAAAGAAAAGGAAAAAGATAAAATAAATTAGGTATAGCCAGGGGATCTGAAATATGCAAGATAATCAGTTGATTGATTACCAGAAATTATATGAGGCTTATGATAAGCATAAATTTTATTCGATTCAACTGGAAGTAGGGGATCTGTGTTATCAAGGGTGTATATACTGCTATATGAATGCACTTGAAAATCCCAAAAATACCCTTACCGATGAAGAAATAAATAACATACTGGATGATTGCAAAAGACTTGGTGTTGTTGCTGTAGAGTGGCTAGGTGGAGAGCCGTTATTAAGAGAGAATATTTTTGAGTTTATGGCGAGAGCTTATGATTATGGTATGAGAAATAATGTATGGACAGGCGGTTTGCCACTTGGAGATAAAATGATTATAGAAAGCCTAAGCAAATACGCCAGAAATGGTTTAATTGCTTTTCATCTTTCTACAATAAATCCTGAAATTTATATAAAGCTACATCCGAAGAGAACTCCTGAAGATATAGATATAATTACAAATGGGGTAAGAAAACTTCTTGATCTTGGATATCCAAATGAAAAACTTCTCAATTCTGTAACTTATACAGGTGTACAGCCTGCCGAAGATATGATCGAGACTATTAAGTATTTTTATGAAAATTTTGGCATTAAAACCACTGTAAATGTATACCATACTTATCTAAGACCTGGTACTTCACCTGGTGACCTTGTGAAATTTATTCCAGATAAGAGAGAAGTCGCTAAGGTGTATAGATATTATGCAAAAATCTGGGATATGAAACAGTTCCCTATGAATTGTGTGAATAAACAATATTGTGCTACCACATTTGCAGTTCTATGTGACGGTAATGTGACGCCATGTGCCACAATTCGTGAGAAAGAAGCTCCAAATATTCATACAGAACGTCTTTATGAAATTGTGAATAAATATCATGATTGGTTGGCGATAGAAAAATTCAGACAAAAGGATAACTTGCCGGAACAGTGCAGAGATTGCTTTATGTCGGATGAGTGTTTTGGGTGCAGGTCAAGGTCATACGCTGAGGGGAAAGGGCTTTATGGCCCTGATCCAAGGTGTTTCAGAATGAAAAATCAATAACCTCAACAATGGAGAAAGTTCAAAATGAAGAAATTTTTTATAACAATTTTCCTATTATACATAACTTTTCTTAATAATTCATATGGAGAAGAACTCATTCAAAATATTCTCTATAGGAACAAAATATCCCTAAATGGTCAATGGGAAATATTAGTGGATTTGTATGATATTGGTGAGCATTATGAGGGAGGCTTTTATAAAATAAGAGAGATCGGAGAACGGTGGGAAAGACGTGAATATGATTTTGATAAAAGTGATTATTTGCTAGTGCCAGGTGATTGGAATACTCAGAGGGAAAAACTTTTTCTGTATGAGGGTTCGATTTGGTATCACAAAGATTTTTTGTATAGGAAAAAGAATAAGAAGAGAACTTTTATTTATTTTGGTGGAGCAAATTATAAAACTGATGTCTGGGTTAATGGGGAAAAAGTTGGTACTCATGTAGGCGGATTTTCCCCATTTAACTTTGAAGTAACTGATTTATTAAAAAATGGTAAAAATGACATAGTGGTAAGGGTTAATAATGGTAGGAGGAAAGATGGAGTACCTGCTCTTGTTACTGATTGGTTTAATTATGGCGGGATAACCCGCGATGTATATCTTGTAGAATTACCAGAAACATTTATTCAGGATTACTATTTACAATTAAAGAAGGGCAAAAGAGATGTAATAGAGGGATGGGTAAAGTTAGATGGAAGTAATTGTTCTAATAGTAAAGTAAGAATTAAAATAGGTGAATTGAAAATAGATAAATCTTTTATAACCAATAGGAATGGATTTGTGAAGTTTGAATTAAAAGCCAAACCTGAAATGTGGTCACCTCAAAATCCGAAATTGTATAAGGTTGTTATTGAATCAAATGATGATAGGATTTTCGATTATATCGGGTTTAGAACAATTGAGGTTAGTGGGTATGATATTTTACTAAACGGGAAATCAATTTTCTTGAGAGGGATTTGTATTCATGAGGAGGCGCCTTATAACAGGGGCAGGGCTTTTTCGAAAGAAGATGCTAAAGTTCTACTTGAGTGGGCAAAGGAATTGAATTGTAATTTTGTAAGGCTTGCTCATTATCCTCATAATGAAAATATGGTTAGAACAGCGGAAGAGATGGGAATATTAGTCTGGGAAGAGATACCTGTATACTGGGATATAGATTTCGGTAATTTGAACACTCTTGAGAATGCTATAAGTCAGTTAAAGGAGATTATGTCGAGGGACAAAAATAGGGCAAATGTTATTCTCTGGTCTGTAGCAAATGAAACACCTATTACGAAAGAAAGAATGAAATTTTTAACCGAATTGATAAAAGTGATAAAATCAAATGACGATATACGCCTTGTTACGGCTGCTTTACATCGATTTTATAATGGGAATCTTATGAAGATTGAGGATCCCCTTGCAGAGCATCTTGATGTAATCGGTGTTAATGAGTATTTAGGGTGGTATGTTGGATTGCCTTCAAAGTGTGATTCTGTAATGTGGGAATCACCTTATAACAAACCTGTAATCATAAGTGAATTCGGAGCTGGAGCATTGTATGGTTATCATGGTGATGAGTTAACACGATGGTCAGAGGAATATCAGGAAAGTGTTTATAAACATAATCTAGAAATGTTGTCTAAAGTGGATTTTATCAGAGGGATATCTCCATGGATACTGAAGGATTTTCGTTCACCACGAAGAATGTTACATGGCATACAGGATTTTTATAATAGGAAAGGGATTATATCCGAAAATGGACAGAAAAAGAAGGCATTTTATATACTAAAACGGTTTTATGATGAAATTGAAAAGGAATGGACTGATTAGTTTTATGGCTAATTTAAAGTCTTGCGTTCTTGATTGTTTTTATTGCACAGAATTCCCCACACATAGTACAGATTTCTTTTTCGCCAATTTTGCTTGATTCTCTCAATTCCTTTGCTCTTTTTGGATTAATAGACATTTTAATCTGTGTTTCCCAATCAAGATTTTTTCTGGCTTTTGACATTTTATTATCAATTTCAAAAGCATGCTTTTTCCCTTCTGCTAAATCAGCTGCGTGCGCGGCAATTTTGAAGGCTATTATGCCTTCTATCAAGTGTTCAGGAGCTGGCAATCTTAAATGTTCTGCTGGTGTAACACAACATAGAAAGTCTGCGCCATAATATGCTGCCAAAGCGGAACCAATTGCTCCAGCAATATGATCATAACCTGCAGCTATATCGGTTACTAATGGACCTAATACGAAGAAAGGTGCATTTTTAGTTAATATTTTCTGAAGCTTTATGTTTTCTTCTATCATATTTATTGGTATATGTCCCGGTCCCTCAATAATAACCTGTACCCCTTTTTCTCTTGCTCTTGATGCCATTTCACCTAATGTTACAAGTTCCATTATTTGAGCTTTATCAGTTGCATCGGCAACTGCACCGGGTCTCATTCCATCACCCAAAGATATAGTTACATCATATTCAGCAAGTATATTTAAAATTTCATCGAAATAAGCATAGAGGGGAGATTCCTTTTTATTCTTCCTCATCCATGTGATTATAAGAGAGCCACCTCTGCTTACTACATCCAAGACTCTATTGCTTCGGTCAAGAGCACGGAGTGTATTTAAGTTTATTCCTGCATGAATTGTCATGAAATCGATCCCTTCCTTTGCTTGACTTTCCACAGTTTTTAAAAAATCCTTGATGGTCATATCTGTTATAGATTTCCCTTTTGCTGAGAGTTCAAATGCTGTCTGATAAATAGGAACAGTACCCACCGGTATAGTAGAAATTTCTACAACTTTTTTTCTAATTTCATTCATCTTGCTCCCAATAGAAAGATCCATTATTGAATCAGCGCCATATTCCATGGATAATTTTGCTTTCTCAATTTCTTCTTTTGTATTCATATGAAATGGGGATGAACCAATATTAACGTTTATTTTCGTTCGCAAGCCTTTTCCTATACCTTTTATATTTTCAATGTTTCTTAATTTATTTTTAGGAATTACTATACTGCCTTCTTCTACACCTTTCCTGATAAATTCGGGATCAACATCCTCAAATTCCGCTACTTTTTTCATCTCTTCGGTTATTATCCCTTTTTTAGCTTTTTCCAAAATAGTCATTTTTTAACACCTTTGTTGTGAATATATTTTTTAGTTCAAATAGTTCTTTGTAAGGGTCTTTTGAATCTCTGATAGCACTAATGACTGCTACGTTATTACATTTTTTAAAGTATGAATAATTAAGATTAAGCCTTTCTTTGCTAACCCTACCAATTGCCACTACGGGTAACGGAGATATATCAGTACAAATTTTCAACTTTTCTAAACCAACAGTATTTTCCTCTTTCCCCTTTGTTTTAGTTTCCCAGATAGGTCCGAAGCCAATATAGTCTATGTTAAGCTTAATAGCTTCATGTGCTTGCTCTAGAGAGTGAGTTGATAGGCCTATCAGAGTTTTTTGCCCGACCATTTCTCTCACACATTGTGGTGGAAGATCATCCTTTCCGAGATGTACACCATCGGCTTCTATTATCACCGCTATATCTGGTCTATCATTTATTATTACCAATGTATCAGTGTTTTGAGTTAATTCCCTGATTTTTTCAGCCATTTTCAGGAATTCAGAATCAGTTTTATTTTTACATCTTAATTGAATGGCGGGCAAATTCAGTTCTATCGCGTATTTTACTATGTCAATATAATTTACATTAATGTAATTGGATATAATAAGATATATTCCCTTTTTTAGAATTGGTCTATTGGTGGTTGTTATAATTTCTTTCTCGATAGCATAAACTTTATATCGAAGTTTTTTTAGTTCAGCGGCCATTTTAGGCGATTCAATTTTAAAGATTTCTTCTAAAACTCTTAAGCCTTCCTTTGATCTATTTAGGTTAGATAGTATTAAGTCTTTAACATTTTGTCTATCATTCTCAGTAATACTTTCTGTTTTAAAACCTACATCGTTTGATATATCTCTGGAGCAAATTAGAAGGGATTGGTTAAAAGTTTTTCTTATCTGGTGTCTTAGTGATTTTAATTGAGTTTGGTGATTTTCATTGTTGTAATAAAATCTTATTATATCTTCAACTACTCTTAGTCCCTCAGCTACTCGATTTATATTAGCGTCTATGATTCTTGATAATTTCGATTCCACAATTCACCTGTTTTAGTTTTTCAAGAATTTGTTCTGCTACTTTTTTCCCTGATAGAAACATTCCGCCGAAAATTGGACCCATTCTATATCCTCCCAAAACAGCGTTCGCTGCCATACCTGAAACGAATAATCCTGGATATACTTCCTTAGTATTTTCAACAGTTTGAGTTTCTCCTTGTGTAGCATCCATTGATTTTTCTCCAATTATTTGTCCGGTTTCGGTATTTAACTTAACGCCCATTTTTCTTGATAGTATCGTAACAATTTCAGCTGCATGTCCAGTTGCATCAATTACGTATTTAGAATAAAAACTCAGTGGATCAATGTGTAGATTGGCCATATTAACAGGAGACCAATTGATTACAATCCCTGCTACTCGATTTTTTTTGAATATTAAATCTTCTACGTTAATCAAGTTGAAGATATTTAATCCAGCAGAGATTGCCTTTTTAATTAATGTAGCTACAACATCTATTGAATTTGCTACATAATATCCTTTTTTGTATTCTTGAACTTTGAGTTCAAACTCTTCAATAATTGGTAAAATAGAATCCTGGAGAACAATTTCATTAAACATCATACCCCCACCCCATAAACCGCCACCAATAGAGAGCTTTTTTTCAAATAGAGCAGCCTTTTTACCCGCTTTTGATATATAATATCCTGCAACGAGTCCTGAAGGACCTCCCCCAATTATCGCAACATCAAGGTCAGTGGCATTTCTTAGTTTTTCAAAATATCTATCTATAATTGCATTTGTAATGATTGTTTCATTAAGCACAGTTACCTCCATTATGTGTTTAAAGTGTTTTATAATTTAAATGTTATAGACCCAAAAATATTACGAGTTGCTCCTGGCCAGTAGAAAGCGTAGTAGGTACCATTCCATTCATAGCCATATCCAAATGTTTCATAGAGGGTATCAAATAGATTATTTATTTTAAGATTTATATCAAAATTTTTTAATCTAATATTCAGTCCTACATCTGCTACAAAATATGGATCAATCTTACCGAGGTTATTACTGTCTATAAATTGCTTACCTACATACTTTGCGTTTCCGTAAAAGGAAAAAAAGTCCGAAAGTCTATATTTTAAAAGGACATTGGTAAGAATGGCAGGAGTGTAGGGGAGTTTATTGTTTTTATGAGAGCCAGAATTGTATTTATGATTACTGTATGTAAAATTAAGATGTAGATCTATATTATCAGTTGGTTTCATTGCAAAATCGAACTCTAACCCTGCATGAAGTGTTCTATCTGCTGAATAATAATCGTACTCACCTTCTTGCTCTACATCTATGTTTTTTAATTGTTCGTTGAAATATTTTATGTAATAGTAATTCAGTGACATGGAGAAGAGGTTAGAAATATAATCTATACCTAATTCATAGTCGTCAATAACTTCTGCTGCTGCCATTACGGGTTTGCTCCAGACATCGTCGGCATCAATAATTTGGTCATCAGCTGGTTCTTTGTGAGCCTTACCGTAATTGGCAAATGCTGAAAGATTATCAGTAAAATTGTAAATTATTCCAATCCTTGGATTGAAAAATGGCCATGTTGCAGTGAGCTTGTGTCCAGCAGCATGTCCAATTTTTTTTTGGTCTAACTTCCAGTTTATATATTGATATTGCAGATCCCCAACGAGTGTTAGTTTGCTATAGATATTGTATGCAATATGTATGAAAAATGAATAGGGAGTTTTCATACCGTAATACTGATAATATTTGTACCATTTATTTCCATAAGCCTCGGTTATTTTTTTATTTAAGGTGGAATCGGAGAAGTCTTTTATCTCACCAAAATGATCCCCTTTATAGTATCTTAGCTCACCACCGATATCTAATCTATAATTTTTTGCTTTGTAAGTAATTGTTGGTACTATTCCATAGTAAGTATTCACTATCCAGCGTCTTCTCCAGAAACTTGATTCAAGTTTTAGCTCGACGCTGTCAGGGTATTCGTTATATATATCCAGGCTGTATTCATAGTAGTTTTTGTCAGTTACATAGTTTTTATAGTATCCTGCGCCTTTCACAAGATAAGCTACATTGGATAAAAAGAGTTTTTCATTTATTTCCCACTTTGTATTCAGTGAATATATTTGCTGAAGAAAATCGTCGGTGTATGCTTTATAACTTTTTCTTCTCAGCTTTCTATTTTTTATAAATTCAGCCGGGACACCATCCCAAACTAAATTTGTATTCTCATATCCTATTAATGCTCGAAATTGATTGATCAGGTTATTGGTACGATGTTCTATCCCAAGAAATCCTGCCCGCTGGAAGCTGCCGTGGTATTCCCTATATCCATCTGATGTAGTCTGGGTTATTCGGGCATTGATTGTAAAGTTTTTACTTAACAGGTCTCGTGTTGAGAATTTTGTTCTAATTTTGTTTGTATTGAATGAACCTTTACCCAATGTTAAGCTTGCGTAGGGGATATCCTGACTTATTTCAGTCAAAATGTTTATTGAGCCTCCAAAGGCAGCCGAACCGTATAAACTATTTCCAATACCTCTCTGTATCTGTACATTCTGAGCGTCGCTTAAAATATCGGTATGATCAACCCAGTATACTTGATGACTTTCATTGTCATTAAGAGGTACATTATCGATCATGACAGCAATTTTTGACTGATCAAATCCTCTTATTGAGACATACGAATAACCAGTACCATTCCCACTTTCGCTATAAGCATAGATACCTGGCTCATATGTGAGAACCATCGGCACATCTTCAACTGTGTAAATTTGTACAATTTTTTCTTTTGTCAGGTTTGAAAATGCTATGGGAGTTTTCCCTTTCTCTGCCCGTATTGCAGAAACGAAAATCTTTTCAAGTTCCAGTACTCTTTCTTTTAAAATAATTGTAAGGAACTCTTGATCGACTACTTTTACTTTTTTCTCTTCATATGAGATATGAGAGAATGTTAATACTGCTGGAAGTTGAGTGACATATAGGGAAAAGTTACCTTCCTCGTCTGTAGTTGTGCCAAATTGAGTATTTTCTACTATTACGTTGACGAAAGGGATTGGATTACCTAAGTAATTTAGTACCTTACCTTTAATGTTGATTTGTTGAGCAGTGATAATTTGAAATGAAATAAGGAGAATGAATAAAAAGAGTGTACGTTTCATTTTGCCCTCCCTACGCTGGTATTACCCAGATCAGGTTCAAGGGGTATTATCTCAGCCTCCCATGTTCAATGGGAAGCACCCCCGGCAAATTATTAAATACAATAACGTATTTAATAATAAGCCAAATAACAAAACTAAGATAGAGACTTTTTTTTAAATTGTCAATTAAAATAAAAAAAATGGCAATGCAATAGAATTCTATTGAAATTAGCAAACATAGATAAAGGTACCCCTGTTTAGTTCTGTTTTATGGTATGGTTTTGCAAAAACTTCTCTATATGCATTCATTCCCTTAAGGAATAGAAGCAAGATTTTATCCACCTGTTTTTCATCTATCCAAGCTGGATATCGCCTTAGAAATTCACGTAAATGTCTGAAAAACCCTTTCCCGAAAGGGACTCTACGAGCCGCCATATTAACAGTTCTTAACCTGTGTCGATACTCGAAAGGGAAATCATAGTAATGGAAGAGATTTTCTTCGTGTAAAGCGAATGTTTTGCTTATGGATGGTCTAATTCTTCCCCATTTCTTCAAGAACTCGAGATATCTATCAT
>JACDNV010000013.1 GCA_017656425.1 Candidatus Neomarinimicrobiota bacterium
ACATAACTCTCTGAAGGTATTTACACAACTCAGAAACAGTAAGAAAAATATTCCTTTATCCCATTTACACAAAAATCGGGACACTCCCTCATCGCTGAACCCTACCCGAAACATCACCTTTCATTATATTCAATACTTCATCTTCATACACTAGGTTTACATCACCTGGTATTGTTTGTTTTAAAGCTGAGGCTGCTACACCAAACTCAACCGCTTCCCTTTTACTTGAAAATTTGTTCAACCCGTGTATTAATCCAGCTACAAAACTATCACCTCCACCTACTCTATCAACCAAATGCAAGTGGTATTTCTTACTCAAAATAAATTCATTACCATCATAGAATAGCGAAGACCAATAATTATCAGATGCTGATAGACTTTCCCTTAATGTTATAGCCACCATACTTGCACTTCCAACCTTTAATAACTGGGAAGCTACTGATTTATAATGTTCAACATCCAATTTTCCAGAAATTACATCAGTTTTCTCTGCTTCTATCCCAAATACATCAGCAGCATCCTCTTCATTTGCTATTATCAAATCAGTATATTTTACTATCTCTCCCATTATCTCCCTTGCTTTTTCTCTGTTCCACAACCTCTTTCGATAATTCAAATCACAACTAACAGTTAGTCCCTTCTCCTTCGCTATTTTCACTGCATCTATACTTATCTCAACTAGTGAATCACTTAACGCTGGTGTTATCCCTGATATATGAAACCATATCGCCCCTTTAAATATCTTTTCCCAATCAAAATCCTCTCTCTTTGCTTCACATATTGCAGAGTTTGCTCTGTCATATACTACCTTGGATGGTCTCACTGACGCTCCATGTTCCAGAAAATATATACCGATCCTCTTCCCCCCTCTCTTTATAAAAGATGTATCGACACCTAAACTTTTAAGATACCTACACGCAGCATCACCTAATGGATTATCTGGTAGCTTTGTAACGAATCTAACATGATTACCAAACATAGCCAGTGAAGCTGCAACATTCGCTTCACTTCCACCATAATTCACTTCCAACACATCAGCTTGTAATAGCTTCTTAAAATTTGGTGGCGACAGCCTTAACATAATCTCACCAAAAGTTATAAACACTTTTTCCATACTTTACCCCCAATACCTTTTTATGAATTCAACTCCTTTCTTGCCATTTCTACTGCTTCGGTAAAATCTTTTGCAATCGCTGTTAATGATTTCCAATCTCTGTTCTTTATATATTCTCTATTCAACAATGAAGTCCCAACACCAACAAAACTAGCTCCATTCTTAATAAATTCAGTGATATTTTCTAAATCTATACCTCCTGTTGGAGTTAATTTAATCCATGGGAATGGACCTCTTAAATCTTTAAGATACTTAGGCCCTAATCTTGAAGCAGGAAATATTTTTACTGCATCTGCTCCATTTTCCCAAGCAGTTAGAACTTCTGTTGGGGTAAATGCACCGGGAAACACAGCACAGTCGTATCTATGTGCTGTTTCTATTATTTCCTTCTTGCAAACTGGGCTTACAATAAATTTAGCTCCAGCATAAATCACTGAGCGCGCCGTCTCGGAATCCAAAACAGTCCCTGCACCTATTATAAAACCCTCGGGTATTTCATCAGATAATTTTGCAATAACATCAATTGCCTTAGGAGTAGTCATAGTTATTTCTAATGCCTTAACGCCACCTTCCATCAGAGAATTAATAATACCTGCTATATCCTCACCATCCTTTGCCCTTATGACACCTATTATCCCCTTTCCTTCAAGCGCATTTATTACTTCATATCTATCCATACAACCTACCCCAAAATTTTTATCTTATTTTTTGATAAAATCTTCTCTCATAGGTGAAAAGGTATCGATCAAAGTTCCGTCTTCCACACAAACCGCCCCATGCAACACATTCGGTGGAACTACAAATGCATCCCCCTCTTCAAGAATTTCCTTTTTATTATCTATCTCTACCTCAAATTTACCTCTTAAAACATAAGAAATTTGCTCATGAGGATGTCTATGTGGAGCTCCCACGGCCCCTTTCTTAAAATTAACCTTTACAATCATTAAATTAGATTGATATCCCAGTATTTTCCTCGAAACTCCTCCACCCAGATCCTCCCACTCTACATTCTTTTCTTTAACATGATAATCTGTTACCATTACAAGTCCCCCTCACGTTTCATTTACAAATTCCTTTTTCACATCTTGTTATTTTTCCACCAAAAACGAAAACACAGAGTATACTAACAGGAACCAAAGCAGCGCCCATAACGAAAAACCAGGTATAGGAGGTTTTTGTCAGAAAGGGAACTAGATAAGTTGTAATAATTACTCCTATAGCTGCTGTGGTACCACCTAAACCTGCTACAGTTCCAACGTTTTTCCCAACGTAAAAATCACTCGGTAATGTTTGAATATTATTAATAGATACCTGAAAACCAAACAAAGCAATCGCAATAAGAATAACAGCAATAGTTGGACTACTAGCCAACGAAGTAAGTAATAGAGAAGGTATCATTATAATACCCCCAAGGGTGATAGCGGTTTTTCTAGCGGTGTTAACTGTAAACCCCAAATGCATTATCCTTCCTGCAATCCATCCTCCTGCTATTGCTCCGGTAGCTGCACCAACATAAGGAAACCACGCGAACAATCCTATCTGTTTAATATCAAAATCAAAACGTTCTGCTAAATAAATTGGTAACCAGTTTACAAAAAGCCACCAGATAGGATCTATAAAAAACCTCGACGCCAATACAGCCCATGTCTGCTTTGTAGCAAGAAGTTCAGTTAGGGGTAGAACAATTCCATCTTCTTCGCCTTTCCCATCTATTTTTTGACCTTCAATTATATATTCTTTTTCTTCTTCAGTTATCCATGGATGGTTTTTAGGTAAAGCCTTATTTATAAAAAGCCATGGAACTATCCACAACAGGCCAATAAACCCAAGAACAAAAAATGTAGCACGCCATCCAAAAATCAAATAAAGAAAAGCAATAAATGGCGGCGCAATTATTGAACCAATCGAAGCGCCAGCATTAAATATCCCTTGAGCTAATGCACGCTCTTTTATTGGAAACCACTCAGCATTCGATTTTGTAGCCCCTGGCCAGTTGCCTGCTTCACCCAATCCTAGAATAAAACGGAATACACCAAAGCTATATATGCCACGCGCTATACCATGAAGAGCTGCAGAAATAGACCAAACCACAATTGATATCACAAAGCCCAATCTTGTACCGACCCAATCATATAGCCTTCCAGACAGGCTCTGACTCAATGCATAGGCTATAGTAAAAGATATAGCAATTCTTGAATAATCGATTTTATCAAGCCCTAGATCAATACTAATAGAAGGCCATAAAATAGATAATGCACTTCTGTGAATGTAGTTAATGACAGTTGCCAAAGCAACCAGTCCGATTATCCACCATCTCAATCCTTTAATTTTCACCATATTTTACTCCCGTTCTTTAAGACACTATAATTTCCTTTCCACTTATATACAATTCCATTAAATATCACTTCTCTTTCTCTTTCTTTATCGCCTTCCTCATTTGTAACAATTATGGTCAACTTTTCTTCGTTTTTCTTCCTAAGCTCAACTACAGTTGCTCTTTTATTATTACCAATCACTTTTACTGATTCAAAAGTAGGATAAGGATTATCTGATATTTCTTTCGCTTCACTAAAATATCCATGTCTTTCTACTATAGACGCAAATACTGTTGTATCTCCTTTTATCCTGTATATCAAACCCGGCTCTCTTCGTAAATTAAATTTTGGATCGTTGGCCCCTATTCTTACAAAATACACCTTATCTCCAGAATTCCTATAATCAGTAACGAAAGAATAGTACCGATTACCACTCAACCATGTAAACATAAAATCTTCAGCCCCCTTTGCCTCCGCTTCTTTCCATAAATGCTGATAGCCAAAATCTTTACCAAGCGGTTTTAGTACCCTTGAGTAAGATTTTAATTTCCAATTAGTATTTATAAAATAGCCATTGTAATGGAGACTATAATCATAGGTATGTTTATCCTTCGAAAACAACCTGTATATATCTACTACAAAATAATTCTCAACAGCGTTTTCGGAAATCAAAAACATTGTCCTAATCATCTTGACCCCAGGGTATTGATCCTCTGCAATCGCACTGACAACCTGAATTTCCGGATTGCTTGAATCAAAAAAATGTCTCTTTGCGTAAAATTTTTCAGCTTCTTTCCTATTAGCCCTATTCTGTGATATCATATCAACAACCACAACATTATGGGCCACCGTCTGCTTAGCATATGAACTGTTTTCAGGTAAGTACCTCCCACCGAATTTCGGTTCAATATTTATCCATCTAGCAAAGCCATAATCCGGAATCACCATTTTCATCTGATCGTACAGAATAAAATGTAATTTATCGAAATGGCCATGACCCCCACCCTGAACTCCATACTTCATTAATAACATTATTTCATCACTACCTTTATACCTTCTTAATACACCAAGACCACCCATTTCACCATTGTAACCATCTCTAAATTCTACGCTTGGTAATCTAGGATAACTCACATCTAAGCCATCTCCAAATCTCCTTGCAACTTCATATCCACATTTATTTAGTATAACACTATTCTGATATTTCTTTATACCAAGAATCAACGTATCTATACCATAACGATATGATGCAATGTCAGTAGAAATTGCCATACCAACATCCCTTATGTCCATAGTAAGTGACGCATCATTAATTGGAGGGAAGATCCCATCAGGAAATATTGTCAGGACAGCTGAATAGCAGGCCTTTCTAAGGATACTATCTCTGTATGCAAAAATTTTTAACTCAGGCCTGTTTCTTTCCAAGGCCTCAGCGAAAAAGAAAAAAGGGCGCAATGCATATCTAACATAATAAGGCCCTTCCATATAATAACCATCAGGCGAAAAAAGCAAATCAAGCTGCTTCAAAAACCCACCATTCCCATCTTTTTCTGTTCCGTATAAAGCCATTTGCACAAAATCTTCATTCCCAATAACCAAACCTGTCATACCTACTGCGGTTACTGCCCAGGTACCATGATTGTGTATTCTATTAAACTCCTCTGGATTTTCCAATGATAGCCATTCAGCCATTGGAATAAAAATATTTTCTTCAAATAACTTCCTTTCCTCAGGTTTTAAATAACTATAAATACAATCATAAGATTGAATTGAGTATGTTAACCAAACACATTCATTTAGAGCTTGATGAAAAATTTTACCCGGAGCCTGATTATAAGCATAAGGACTGGGCCCCAATTTAGGATACATTTCCGCATATTTTTCTAACATTCTCTTTATAAACTCAGCATATTCCTTATTGCCAGTAATTTGATATAAGATACCTGCCGCCCACATTTCCCTGTAGTTATCTTTGTGTCGCTCATGTTCATATCCACCAGCTTCACCAGGAGGAGGAACCTCTATAGGCCTTTTCAATACATCATCCATCTTTTTTCTTAATTCCATGTAACTTTTTCTCAACAGAGGAAATTTATCGATCTCACGTTTTATAACTTGAGATTCTTCTTTACTAAGAAAAATACACGGATGTTCTTTAGATATACCCAGGCTAACTACAAACAAAACTGCTAAAATAGCTGAGAATATTTTTTTCATGCATCCCCCAATCATAAAATTATGGCATATAGAGCCCGCCATTAACCTCCACAGACTGCCCGGTCATATAGTCTGATAACTCAGAAGCAAGAAATAGCACAACTCTTGCCACATCTAATGGTGTTCCTACCCTTCCTAATGGAATTAATGAAGGCATTTTTTCGTGTACTTCCTTAGGAGTAAACTTGTTATGAAAATCAGTGTAACCAATAAATCCTGGAGATACACAGTTAACATTAATATTATATGGTGCAAGCTCCTTAGCTAGTGATTTTGTGAAAGTCCAGATACCACCTTTTGATGATGCATATGCGGCGGCACCTTTCCCACCACCATCATGAGTTGCTTGAGATGAAAAATTAATAATTTTACCACTTTTTTGTTTCTTCATATATGGCATTACCAGATGGGACATTAAAAATGCGCTTTTCAAGTTCACATCAATGACAGTCCTAAAGTGACCCTCATCAAATTCTGCAACAGGCACCCTACCAACCAGTCCTCCCGCATTGTTAACAAGAATATCAATTGACTGACCCATTTCTAGAGCAGCGTCTATTAATTTTTGCGCCTGTTCCTTAACCGTAACATCCGCTATAACTGACTTAACATTCGCACCAGTCTCACTGGAAATTTCTTCTGCTACTTTTTTTAATCTTTCTTCATCAGTATGATTATTAATTACTACATTAGCTCCACAAGAAGCTAATATTTTCGCAGTTTCCTTACCTATTCCCTGAATACTTCCAGTAATTATCGCTGTTTTGCCTTTCAAGGTAATTTCCATTTTATCCCTCCTAAGATTAGTATTACGTATTACATATAACTTATTTAAATATATTAACTATCTGAGATTGTGTCAATGAATTTTTGTAAAAAACTGGGAAAATCCATGAACACAATGGTATAATAGAATTGTTAAATTAAGGGTAATGAGTGATGAGAGCATAGCCCGTGGACAGGCTATACACTGTGAGATTTTTGGAAAAGGAATCAAAG
Organism: Candidatus Neomarinimicrobiota bacterium; assembly: GCA_017656425.1. Lineage (NCBI taxonomy): Bacteria > Pseudomonadati > Fidelibacterota > Fidelibacterota bacterium. Next base: position 6,646 of record JACDNV010000013.1, read on the forward strand.
ATAAGAAGAAAAAACATGACCTATCCCGATTAGGGATCCTACGGATAGTATCATAGCAAATAACAAGTTAAAAGACAATCCCAAGGATCCCTGTGGGAGAAAATATTGTACAGCTTCAGAAAGGAAATGGTTTTCTCAGAGGGTTCCTATGGAAAAAATATTATGAAATCAAGTCATACAGAAAAACAGCCTGTGAGTTTGGTGTAAATGTAAAAGCGGTTCTGAAATGGTTGAAAAGATATCAATGCATGGGACTTACTGGTTTAAGAATTTTACCTCGAAGTCCTAAACTTGCCAGGAATAAACTCTCACAAGAAAAGACTGATTTGATAGTAAAGTTAAGAAAGATAATCCGTAGGGTCCCTAATCGGGACAGGACTTGGAGCAAGAAGATTGAAAAAGGAGTTTAACCTTCGAAAAGAAAAAGAGAGATTAAAACTGTTTGAGGTGATACAGATGGATGTAAAATATCTTGATGATATACCAGAGTTTTTTAAATACTACTGCAAATACAGACTACCAAGATATCAAATCACAGCAAGGGATGTACGCTCTGGAACACTCTTTTATTTCTATACATATGAGAAAAGTGTAACATCGACAATAATCTCTGTGAAATTATTGTTTGAGCATCTCCCGATTAGGGATCCTACGGATATCCAAGCATGGAATTGATCCAGAAAAAATAACAATTCAAGTTGATAACGGCTCTGAGTTTAGTGGGATAAGAATACATCACAACAGAGGATTTAAAAAATATGTCGAAAAGAATTGGAATGCTAAGGTGAAATATATACCTCTCCCGATTAGGGATCCTACGGACACATTACCCCAATGCTAATGCCGATATAGAATCTTCTCACAGATTAATCGAAGACGAATTCTACTGCATAGAATCATTCAGCTCAGTAAAAGATTTCCTTGTTAAAGCTTCATCCTACCAATTCTATTTCAATTTCCTGAGAGAAAACTCATATAAAAAATTCAAAACCCCGGTAAATATCCTGAAAGATTATAAAATATCCCCGAGTATAGCATTCATGCCTCCTCTCCCGAATAGGGATTCTACGAATAATAGTCGATAAATTACTCGGCAAAAATCCATTAACCTTTCCGCTTAACCTTAACTATGGCCTGTACCACCATGTACCTGAACCTCCCGATATCCCAGCGTATAATTGCACAAATCAATATTACTAAATATGATAGTAATAATTTATGCAATTAGTATGGACAAATTACTTCAACTTATTGATTATCTATTTATTTACCTCATCGGTAAGAGACGGAATCCTTTAAACGCATCTATATGAAAGTCAGCCACAAATGTTCTTTTCAGGATAATAAATATTTAATGGATTTTGGTGGCGGGGGACGGAATCGAACCGCCGACACAGGGATTTTCAGTCCCCTGCTCTACCGACTGAGCTACCCCGCCTGACCAGCTCATCTTAAAATAAGCATCGAAATTTATCACAATGAGCAAAAATTTGAAATAAAAATTTTTCAATATTATCTTATCGAACACTTTTTTAAATTTAATTGTGTTTAATCAGCATAAAGATGACAAAGAAAATAGGGAAAAAATTCCGAAAATAAATTTTAAAATTATTGATAAGACAGTAGCTGTAAAGTCCATTAGAAATACGGACTATTTATTACCACTATTACAATTAATAATTTTATCTGGTAATATCCTTGGGTACACCAACATAAACTATCTTGGATGCGCACTAACTCTATTTGGAATCTGGAACCTAATAAAATTAATCAACAATGATAAAATATTATTCTATAGCTTGCTACCTAAAAAAAGTGTGAAAGTACCTGTAACTATCAAAATAAAAAATGACGATGAAAGTATAAATAGGAAAACTTTAGTGTATATATTAAATCATCTGAAAAAATCCGAACTGATCCATAATAAAGCTTCCAAAATATTCCATCAAAAATCCTTTATTCACATAACCATAAACTTTATACTCGTAGTCTTTATTTTCCTTAAAATTCACTTTAAAAATCAGGATATATATGGCATACTATTGAGTTTTTTCCTTGTTTACAACGTATTCTCCTTAACAGTATCCCTTGTATATATCAAAAACCTCAGTTACAATGCTGATTCATCATTAAAGAAATTCAAATCAGAGCTGATAAGGGAAGCTGAAAACATTGAAAATGGGACAATAAACATCCTGATAATTGAAAATGTAAGCTTGCAACCTTATGAGCTTCTGGATGCTATAATGGAAATTGATGAAATACGAATTAATAAAAGAGAAACAGTTTTTTTATCTATTCACCAAACTCAATCTGAAAATTTTATACTCATCCCAAATGAAGGTTATCTTTTCAATATTAGATATGATAAGCGTATTTTGGATATTTTTAAAAATGAAATAGAATTAATAGGCTCAAGTTATGAAATAATGGATAGGGAAAGATTAACATTCAATAACTATTACCTTTTAAAAAAGGGTTATACATGCTTCTCAATTTTCATACCATTTAAAAACTTCGAATCAACTGCCAGAATGATAATTAGTTGCACAAACAAAATAAAAAAGACAGTGGAATGAAGAAGAAAATATTAATAATCTCAGCACTAACTATCTCAATAACAATAATAATTCTGGTTATCTACGCTATTAGCTATTTCAATTACAAAGAGTACAATAGTTCTATTGTAGACACTGGTAAATTATACGAACCAGTAGAAGTATTCGTCGATAGCTTTGGCGTCCCGCATATTTTCGCAAACAATAACCATGACTTGTTCTTCGTTCTCGGTTGGCTACATGCAAAAGATAGACTGTTTCAGATTGACATGAATATTCGTGCTTCACTTGGTAGATTATCTGAAGCATTCGGCAAGAAAACATTAGATATTGATAAGTTTTCACGCATCATTGGTTTCTATCGGATTGGTAGAAAAATATATAGGGACCTCGACGACGAATCCAGAGCGGTATTAGATGCCTATGTCGATGGTGTAAATACTTTTATAGAACAAGCAGGGGATAACCTGCCCATAGAATTTAAAATCCTTCGATATAAACCGATAAAATTACACCCGGAGTTTTGTCTTGCCTATCTAAGAACAATAGGATGGACACTTTCTCCATCATGGAGTATTGAACCATCTTTATTTATTCTATCAAAATTTTATAGCCGCGATAGAATAGAGGACTTATTAAACTTATACAGTGATAAGTGGCCTATTACAATAACAAACCCTGAAACAGATAAAAAACTTACAGAGGGCATTAAAAATTTTCTCGAATATTCGGATAATTTCAGGAAAACAATAAAAATAGGAGGCGTAACCTCAGGAAGTAATAACTGGGCAGTCAGCGGTAAAAAGACCGTTGATGGCTACCCAATCTTATGTAATGATCCTCATTTAGGATATTCTCAACCTTCAATATGGTATGAGGTACATCTGGTTTCTCCAGATTTTGATGTTTATGGAGTTTCATTTCCAGGGTTACCCGGTATCGTAATAGGTAGAAATCGCTTCATCGCATGGGGTTTAACAAACATGATGCTCGATGATGTAGATTTTTACAGGGAAAAGCTTGGCCCTGATGGGAACTATTATTTACATAACGGGAATTGGCATAGAATTACAACAATAAGAGAAATAATCCCTGTTAGAGGTAGAAAGAGTGATCAAATTGAAATTAAACTCACTATTCACGGTCCCATAATAAATGATATAAATGAAGCTTTAGAAGAAACAAAAGAAGCTCTATCAATCAAATGGACAGGGTTTGATATATCAAACGAAATAAAAGCAATGCTTCAGATAAACAGGGCAAAAAATTTTAAAGAATTTGTAAGCGGAGCATCTCTTTTTAAAATACCTGGACAGAACGCTGCTTACGCAGATATTTATGGAAATATAGCTCTTGTCCCAATGGGAGGTATTCCCAGAAGAAATCCTGGCAACTATATACTTCCAGTTCCAGGTAATGACCCATATTACGACTGGGATAACTATATTCCCTTTGAAGAGATACCTTATGAATTTAATCCACCATCTAATTTTGTTGCATCTGCGAATGCAAAAATATTTGATGATAGATTCAAATATTATATATCAGCACATTACGAACCTCCTTACAGACTTATGAGAATAAGGCAGTTTCTTTCAGATAGCAGAAAGTTCAATATTGATGATATGAAGAAGTTACAGCTTGATGTAAAATCACTCTTTGCACAGGACTTCCTAGATATATTCTTTAGTATGGTTAAAGAAGAAGACATCAATGAAAATTACCTGCAACCCTATAAAATGTTAAAAAACTGGGATTATCTAGAAAAAACTAACTCTATCGAGGCTACAATATTCAATTTTTTTCTCATAAAAATTATTGAGAATATTTATAAGGATGAAATGGATCTTGCAGGCGAGAAAATATTCGATAAGTTTTTATCATATACAAATTTCAGTATAAGAAATTCATACCTGCTGATAAAAAAGGGCAATTCAAAATGGTTCGATGATATAAATACAAAGGGAAAGATAGAAACAGCTCAGGATATCCTTATAAAATCATTTGAAGAAGCAGTGGACTGCTTAAGAAACAATTACGGAAAATCCATCGACCAGTGGGCATGGGGAAATATCCACCGGCTAAGATTAACGCATCCAATCGGTGAAAATTGGTTCCTGAACTGGCTATTTAAACTAAATATTGGCAATTTTCCTGCTCCAGGGTCACAAAATACCGTCAACTGTGGAGCTTATGAAATACAAAATCCTCAGACAGATAGCATCGGTCCTTCCGTCCGATTCATATTCCCCTTCGATGATGTAGAAACAGTCTACTCTGTAATCCCTGGTGGACAAAGTGGCAATCCAAAAAGTAACAATTACGCTGACCAGATTGAGTTATATCTTACTGGAAAATATAAGAAGGAAACAATCGATAAATTAACAATAATAAGAAAATGTAAAAACTCTATGCTTTTCCGATAGATTTTTAGCTTACTTTTGCCTTATATCGCCTTAATACATCAAGCACATAGTCTATATCAGTCATTGTGTGTTCACAGGATATCTGGAATCTAATTTCTTCATCACCTTTAGGAACCACAGGGTAATTTAACCCGGTTACCAGTATCCCATTCTCAAACAGGAAATTAACGAGTTCTTTTGTTTTTTCCGTATCTCTTATCATTACAGGAACTATCGGATGATCACTTTCTATTATTTCATAGCCTATCTTTTTCAATCCATTTTCAAATCTCTTTGTCAACGTCCTTAATCTTTCCAGCAATCTTATCCCCTCATCTGAATCGATTATATCAATAGCTTTTATTGCTGCCGCCGCTTCTGAAGATGTAATTGGATTCGAATAAATATAAAAAGGTGACTTTTCTCTCAGGTATTCAACCAGCACAGATGATCCAACCAAATACCCTCCATTTACACCAAAGGCTTTGCCAAGGGTACCAATAAGAATATCTACCTTTGTACCTGTATACTCCTCAGTACCCCTGCCCGTTTTACCAAAAACTCCTACCCCGTGGGAATCATCAACTACCACTATAATATTCCCAGAAAATTTGTCATCATACTCAATCGCCAAATTCATTATAACATCTAATGGTGCGTAATCACCACGCATACTGAAAATGCCATCTGTAATTACAATAACCCTACTACACTTTCCGAGCGAACTTTTAATATGATTTTCCAGCTCTTCCATATCAAGGTGTTTATAAATCAACTTCTCCCTGGGACGTGACAATTTAATTGCGTTGATTATACAATTATGGTTTAGCTCATCACTTATCACAATCGTATCAGAAGTTATTATTGGACTTAATATACCCATAACTGTGGAATACGCTGAGCTAAAGATTATACAGTCATCTCTTTTGTGAAATCTGGCAAGTCTTTTTTCAAGTTTTTTATGATGGATGTATGTTCCACTTATAAATCTAACAGCACCCGGTCCTACCCCAAAATTTTCGGCTACTTCTTTTTCCTCCTCAATTAGCTCATCCCTTAAGCTCATTCCAAGATACGAGTTTGAATTCATTCTAATAAATTCTTTTTTATCATTATTCTGTATATAATATCTTGCTCCCTTATCAACATATCCTTTTTTTATACCAACTACAACTTTCTCATCTCTCTTTGCCCTACCAGAAGATTTTAGTTCATTCAATTCACACTCCAATGCTTTTAAAAACCTATCTAGGGACATTGCTTCCCTCCATTTTTAATTTCTTGCTAATTTTCTCGAGCATATCGTCAGTCATAGCGTCAAGATCATAACGAGGTTTCCAGCCCCATTCTTCTCTCGCGGCGGTATCATCAATAGAATCTGGCCATGAATCCGCTATATTCTGCCTTTGCTTATCTACCTTATACGTAACCTCAAACTCATTAATTTTTCTCTTAATGGAATTAGCTATATCTTCAGGTGTTACACTCATTGCAGCTATGTTATAGGCATTTCTATTAACTAATTTATCTGAATCTGCCTCCATTAGCTCTATTATCGCTCTTATTGCATCAGGCATATACATCACATCCAATCTTGTATTCCTACGTAAATAACAGCGGTATTTACCATCTCTTATGGCAGCATAATACATAAATACACCATAGTCAGTGGTACCACCTCCCGGTAAAGTTTTATAGGATATTAAACCGGGGAACCTTAAACCCCTCGTATCCACATTGTGTTTGTTAAAATAGTAATCGCACAACAGTTCTCCTGTAAGTTTAGTAATCCCATATACTGTTATGGGTCGCTGGATCGTAATCTGCGGAGTATTTACTTTTGGAGTGTGAGGACCAAACACACCTATACTGCTGGGGAAAAATACAGCACATTTCTTTTCTCTTGCTATCTCAAGTATGTTGTATAATCCATTAATATTTATTTTCCATGCTAATTGTGGATTTTTCTCCGCAACCGCCGATAATATCGCAGCGAGATGAAAAATGATCTCTACATCGTAATCAAAAACTACCTTTCTGAGTTTAAAAAAATCCAGCACATCAACAGTATTATAATTCATACTACCAATTTCTGAACATTCAACTTCACTTTTTACATCAACACCAATCACATTATCAATACCATACCTATTGACCAGTGCTTGATATAACTCCGACCCAATTTGACCTAACACACCCGTCACCAACAATTTTCCCATTTCACATCTCCTTACAATAAATATAAAAATTTCATATATAAAATAATCGGCATTAAAAGTAAATAATTTTAATAATAATAGGCAAATAATTAAATTATTACTAACACATAAATCAGTGGAAATTGAACTAGCATAAAATCTTACTATTGAAATTTCTTTAAAAAATGTTATATTTTGCTAAGAACGTATGAGGTATTAGATGAAAATCATTAAATCTGTCTTAGCAATGCCATTTTTAACATTATTACTTTTCGCTCAATTTGTGGATGTACAGGTAGAGATAACTTCAGACAAATTACCTGAGCGAGAAAGAGCGGATCTTTTAGTCTTAGAACAGCAGCTTCCCTCTTACTTTGAAGACTACGACTGGATCGAAAACAACTTTGGTATAGAGATCCCTTTGAGGATTAAAATTTATCCACAATCGGTTAACAATAGCGGATTCCAGAGATCTTTTTCAGGACAGTTCTACATTTACAATGAATATGGTGATACAAGATTTCTGGAAAAGAATTTCTTTTTCGTCTACAACACAAATCAACCATTAATACATTTAGAAATGACTGATCCACTAACAAGTCCCTTTGACTTTTATGCATATCTATTTATAGCCTGTGAAATGGATACATACGATCCGCTGGGCGGTAATCCATACTTTGAAAAAGCCCGGGAAATTGCATCACGAGCATTAATCTCAGAGTGGCCTCAAGGATGGCAAGATAGAATCAAAAGACTGGATGAGGTAAGGAATTTAAGAGACTACAGGATGTTTAAATATTATTACTGGCAAATTGTGGATCTTATCGACCAGGGCGAAGTTGAACAAGTTCCCGAGATAATAAATAAATGCCTATCTTCTCTAAAAAAAGTTTTTGAAGTTAATGAACGAGAAATATATACCCACAGGTTTCTTGATGCACACGCAAGAGAATTTATTACCTTTCTAAAAAAATATGGAAATGAACAGCAGATAAAAACACTCTTAGAACTTGACCCTGATAACAAAGAAATTTATAATGCTATATTAGAGGGGAAATAAAGGTTAGTCTATAATAACTGAGAATATTTCTTTTTACCCAGTAGATAATACATAATAGAAACAGGGAATTTTAACATTCTCTTCATTACAACTCTGTCTTTCACCTGCCTTATAAGTCGCACCCTTTTCCTGCCTTTAGTAATGCTTAATGGATGTGTTATAATCCAAAAGTGTGCATTAATTATTGCTATAAATCTTTTTATATCCAAAGAAAAGATGGAAAAGACCAGCGATAAAAAATCAAGAAATAATCTTATTGGATACAGATAAATAATAGTAAAAAATCCATAATTTAAAATAATTGTTAAAAGGCTATTGCGATGATTCAGGTATTTTTTTAGATAAGTTTCTTTATCAAGAGTATAACCAGACCTATGATAAATGACAGCTTCTGGAACAATTCGTATCTCATATCCCATCAGATGCATTCTCCATTGCAGGTCAATCTCTTCCATATGAGCAAAAAAGGTTTCATTAAAATATCCGGCTTTTTCTATAACTTCTTTTCTAGCTAACATACAGGTGCCGGATGCCCAGAATATACTATCATGTAAATCATCATATTGGCCATAATCATACTCAATAGATTCAAATAGTCTGCCTCTTGCGAAAGGGAAACCAAAGATGTCAATTTCTCCACCACATGCACCGGAATAATCAAATTTTTCTTTTTCATAGAATGATAGAATTTTCGGTTGAACAGCTGCTACCTCTCTGTTCTTTTCAATTACTGTTAGCATTTTTTCTATAAATCCCGATTCATGTATAGTGTCATTATTTAAAATGAGTATATAATCAGCACACGCTTCCATTATACCGGCGTTACATCCTCCCGCAAATCCTCTATTTTCATTTAGTCTTACAATTTTAACAAACGGGAATTTATCTTTTATGAATTCTATACTGCCATCTGAAGAAGCATTATCAACAACAATTATTTCTAGAGGAGCTTTTGTTGACTTAATGAGTGAGTTTATACAATCGAAAATTATCTCTTTACCATTATGATGAGGAATTACAACGGATACTTTTACATTATTATTCAATTTACCCTTTTTGTATAATTACTGTACTAAGGTATCCTTTTGCGCTGATTTCATCATTGAATCGAATTTGTCTCTCATCTTTCGAGCGGTATCATCTTCAGGATGTAACCGTAGCCACTGATTAAGTATAGCTACAGCGTCCTTGTATCTACCTGCTATTTCATATGACTTTACAAGAAGCCCGATAACATCTGGATTAGATGGGTTTTGCGCTATTAATCTCTCCAGGATATCAATCGCATTATCATGATCATTTAATTGATACAAATATATTGAAGCGTATTTTATCAAATCATTAGCAGTTACATTCTTTCTGTTCCTTAAATTTTCCAATCTTCGGTATAGCTCATCAGGTCTCCCACATTCACTGTATAAAATACCAAGCTGAATATATACTTCCTTATTTGTTATTGGTATAATCTCCTCTGGCATTTTTGCCTGCATGGAATCGAGAACTGTAACAACTGAATCCCTTTTACCCTGATAATAATACTCAAGTGCTAGCTGGAAAAAGCAGGATCTATAATTACCTAACAGTCGAATTACATCGTCATTGTAATAAACAGTTGGATCATCAAGATTTCTATATTTATAAACGTGAAATAGATTATGTTTTGTTCTTTGTATGTCTATTCTTTCTTTTACTTTATAAGGATAAACTCTGAATGCTAAACCCTCAAGTTTCATGTAATCATCAAGACCAAGCTTATTCTCTGGACTCACCGTTATAGCAAAATATATTGGCTTCTTCCATTTATTAGCCTCAAGTATTTGTAGTATCATGATATCTTGCACACGTAGAGCTCTGCCCAAAATAGTTGGCTTTAGCTCCCATTCAATTGGCGGCAAGTCATTACCTGGTGGGGGAGATATTTTGACTTTACGTGCTTTCCAAGGTATTACTGTTAATTTTTCTATATCTTCGTCAGTTAGATTACCTATTGGGACTTTTGGCTCCATATCACGAAGCTGTTTTATGTACCAGTGGGTATTCAATAAACTAAGATTTACAATTCTTACATCCTTTCGTATCTTTTCTACCTCCTGTAAATACCAGAGAGGAAATGTATCATTATCTCCATTCGTAAAAATTATTGCATTAGGAGAACAGGTCTGTAATATGTTGTATGAATAATCCCACGGAATATAATTTCCCGATCTGTCGTGAGTATGATAGTTTGCTCTTAAAACATTTATCGGTAGTACAAGAATGAGTACAACAGTTGTTACATATACAAGTGCCTTTTTCAGCTTTTCTTTTTTAACTGCCTCGGCTATTTGAGAGATGATAGCAGTTGCACCTACACCTATCCAGATAGAGAATGCAAAGAACGATCCTGTGTATGAATAATCCCTCTCTCTCGGTTGTGGATCTTCTTGATTAAGGTATAATACTATCATTAATCCTGTAAATAGAAATAACGCAAGCACGGCTAAAGCTTTCTGTTTATCTTTTTGGAAATGTGTTAAAAGCCCGTATAATCCGATCAAAAATGGAAATGGCAGGATAAATTGAAATGGGTCGACTCCTGATTTGTATCTACCAATGAATTGCCAGTTAAAATACCTAATATACATTTTATTAATCTGATATTTCCAGAAAAAGTCCCATCCACTCTTATAAAAACGTTTTGTTTCAGCTGTCCATCTTCTTCTATCGAAGATATCTGTGAAACTTCTTTGACCATATTGCTCTCTTTTTAAATATGCAACAGCCTGTTTTGTAGTCTCGGGGTCATTTTCATCTATAGCAGGGTCTTTTGCACTTCTTATAAATATAGTTGCATATGTTGAGTATCCCACAACAATCAAAACCATGGATACAAGAGCAAGTGATATCAGATTTGTCTTTCTTCTTGCCACACTACTTGCCGCCGCAATAAATAGCAAAGATACAAGAACCACAACAGTTGCAAGACCAAATCTGTTTGCTATTTCTGGTAACCCCTGTATTATACCAGCATTGATTACAAGAAATATAATAGATGCAATGTAACCCATCAGGACATTTCTGGCATGTTCAACAACCCTTTCTGATCTACTCTTCTTATATAAATACCAGTATAGTAAGGTAAAGGAGGCAAGTGTTAAAATTGCCTGGATAGAAAAAGGTCCACCGAACAGTCTGAATAAAAGAAATAGTAAGCCAGCAACCATTACTCCTATTATTATATCAACTACAAGCCAGCCTACAGTGGAAATCTTGTATCGTTTAAAATAAACTATTAACGCAACAAAAAATATTGTTAAAAGATTGAGTAAATGAACTCCAATTGCAAGACCAATTAAATAAGCAATAAGTAATAAGTACTTTTCATGCCCTGGATTTTCAGACTTTTCCTCCCATACAAGAATCAACCAGACAACTAGCGAAGTAAAGAATAAACTCATTGCATATACTTCAGCCTCTACAGAATTAAACCAATGACTATCAGTGAAAGCAAAGGTTAATGCACCGATAAATGCCCCGGTATAAACAGCAACTTTATGTTCCAGTTTTTTTGGGTCTCCCCATGATTTTAAAAACTTCAATATTATAAGAAATAACATCATATTTGTAAGTGCAGAGACAAGGCAAGAGATGAAATTGACTCTTACTGCAATAGACGAATGTGTGGGAAGCAATGATGCAATTCTACCAATCAGTATAAATAGGGGGCTACCAGGTGGATGAGGTACTCCAAGAATATAAGATGTTGCAATAAATTCACCACAATCCCAGAAAGGAACAGTTGGCTGAACGGTATCAATATAGACAATGAAACTCACTAAAAATATCGCTAATGCCAGCAAAATCTTCGGTCGGTTCTTTTTAAAATAATCTGTGACCACCATATGCATAACTATCCTTTATTTTTATCTTTTTTATTTTTCTCTCCAGATTTTTCTCCCTTTTTATTCCGATTATCTTCTTTCTTTTTCTCTTCTTCCTGCTTTTTTGATGCCTCCTTCTCCTCTTTCAATTTTTCATCAACATAGTTCATTTTCAATTCTGAAATAGTCTTTTCAATAAATAACGACTCCTCATTATCAAGATTACCTTTTGTTTTAATTCTTATCATATCAAGTAAATCGATAGTAAAAGAAGCTTCCTGAAGATTTTTCTCCAGTTTCCCCGAGATGGGATTGATATGCTTACCAAGCTGTATCCAGCAGTTTGCAGCAAGAGACTGCACAAGACTTAAAAATAATGCTTTGTTCTTATCATTGGGATCATTACTCATAGCTGCACCCCTCATAATCCCTTACAATACATCTATGTATTCCATATATTCAGAATAAAATTTTAATAAGTGCTCTCTTATATTGATGTTTTCCTGCCTTCTTAAATGAGGGTCTTCTTCGAGTAATCTAAAAGCCTCTTCCCTTGCCTTTTCCAAAATATCACTATCCTGAATTATTTCAGCAATTTTCATTTTCGGAAATCCATGTTGTTTGGGACCAAAAAACTCTCCAGGACCACGTAATTTAAGGTCTTGTTCAGATATTTCAAAGCCGTTGTTAGTCGATAGCAATACACTCAATCTTTTCTCTGAGTTTTCTGTCCTTTTATAAGGTACTAGTATGCATATCCCTTTTCTTTTACCTCTACCTACCCGACCTCTTAATTGGTGAAGCTGAGTAAGTCCAAATCTCTCGGCATTTTCAATTAACATTATAGTAGCATTGGGATTGTCAATACCAACTTCGATGACAGTTGTACATACAAGTATTTTTATTGTTCCATCCATAAACTTTCTCATCATCTCATCTTTTTCAACCGATGACATTGCACCATGTAATAAGCCCACATTTATATCTCTGAATACTTCGTTTTTTAATCTTTCATACTCAGCCACCGCTGCTTTTAACTCAATTTTATCTGATTCCTCAATCAATGGATAAACTATATATACCTGTTCACCTTGAGCTACTCTTTCTTTAATAAATTCATATACAACATGAAGTTTATTTTTATATACAAGTTTTGTAACTATCTTTGCCTTATTTACTGGCATCTCATCAATTACCGATATATCCATATCTCCATGTACAACCATACTCAAAGTTCTTGGTATTGGAGTTGCGGTCATAATAAGAACATCTGGATTAAGTCCTTTTCCTATTAACCTGCTCCGTTGTGCCACACCAAATCGATGCTGTTCATCAATTATTACAAGAGATAAATTCTTGAATTTCACTCCCTCCTGTATCAGTGCATGAGTACCCACTATTAACTGAATTTCACCTTTCTTGATATCTTCAAGTATTTCGTTTTTCTCTTTTCTCGATTGACCGCCGATTAAAATACCAACTTTAATCCCCACTTTATCACAATAGTTTCGTAATGTTCTGTAATGTTGTTCAGCAAGAATTTCTGTAGGTGCCATAAAAGCTACCTGGTATCCATTACCAATTGCTATACCAGCTGTTAAAAGAGCTACAATAGTCTTTCCAGAACCTACGTCCCCCTGGAGAAGTCTATTCATAATCTCATCAGATTTCATATCATTCCATATTTCTTTTAAAACCCTTTTTTGAGCACCTGTTAATTCAAATGGCAGAGAATCATATATAGACTTAACATAAGGTCCTACCGTCTTATATTTATAAGCTTTTTTATTCTTTTTAATACCTTTTCTCTTTAGTCCGAGCAACAGCTGAAGGAAAAATAGCTCTTCGAACTTAAATCTTGATATTGCCTTATCTAAATCTTCTCTGGAATCAGGGAAATGAATTTGGGCAAAAGCTTTATTTATTTCAGGGAAATCATACTTTTCAAGTATTCCACCAGGGAATATCTCTTTAATCGAATTGTTCAGATTTTCTACTAATGGTTTCATTATTCTTCTGAAGCCACGACTATCAAGTCCGCACTTCTTCAATGTTATTGTGGTAGAATATAAAGGTATTATTCTCGCCGTATGGATGGTATCGAGTTCATCCTTCTCAAGTTTATCAAAGTCAGGATGAGGCACAATTGGAGTATTGTAATATTCTACTCGACCGCTAAATGCAACTGTATCTTGGTTTTTGAAAACATTTTTGATATAATTTATACCATTAAACCAGACGCAGGATATAACCCCTGTCTCATCTCCAACAAGTATTTGGTAATATTCCCTCTTCCTCTTTATAAGACTTTGTGATAATACTTTCCCAATAAAAGTGACTTCTTTGCCTATAGGTAACTCTGAAATCTTTAATAGATTACTTCTATCAATATACTTTCGAGGAAAATAGTATAATAAATCGAGCAGTGTATTGATGCCCTCCTTCTTTAAAGCATTTGCTCTCTTTTCACCTATGCCCTTTAGGTATTTTACTGGAGTATCTGGATTGATATTTATCGTTTTCGCCACTTATCCTATCAATAACTGTGAGTGTATATATATTCTATAATAACTTCACCTTCCCCATTTATTGATAGTGGAAAAATAATTTGATCTTCCTGAGGCTTGGAGTATTTATGAGTTGATGATTTTATATAATTGTTGCCCGGAAGTTGATCTATAATTTCTACCTTCTGTTCTTTTTTACCTCTATTTATTACTTTTATTTGGACAGTTACTGTCTGTGATCTTGGTCCACTTTTAACTTTTTCCATTATTCTTCTATCCAGGCTGACGTCAAATGACTTTCCAGAACTGACAACAAGAGTATCGTTTACAGGTATATTTCCAACATTATCGCTTCCGAGAAATTCAAGCATACCATCTTCATCTTTTTTTAAAACTGATAGCTTACCTGCAGGTAAAGGTATACCAAGCCCTGACGATTTAATATTGTGTATTTTATAATACACATTAAGATTTTTTCTCCCCTGCCAGCTTATGCTATTAAATTCTCTGAGTAATTTATTAACTCTTACTTTTTTATATTCGAAATATGGAATTTCTTTTGTTTCATGTGGTCTTAAACTTATAGGTTTATCAATTTCAAAAATATAATTTTCCTCAATTTCTCTTTCCTCAATCTTAAATGGTTTTTGTACTGATTGCATAGCAAAGGCAGGAAGAGAAGCTGGCATTCTTTCTTCAGCTCTTCTTTCCTTTAAATTAATTAAACCTGCAATTAGCTTTACTTTAGAATTATAAAATTCCATATCGTTACCGTTTTTAATTACAAAGTATGACGAAAATAGCGCATCCTTATCTTCATTAGAGGGAATTTCAAGAAGGTATCTTGCAAACCAATTAACATTTTTTAAAAGGTAACTAACCTCATAAGGATATTCACCACTGACTTCACTAAAAACACGCCATTTTAGAACTGGTTTCAAAGGTAGCTTAGCATTATCCGTAGCCAAGATTATACTTCTTATATTTTTTTTATCTATTATTGAAATTTTCTTATTATCGCATTCCAGTATAAGCTCATTTCCCTCCTTTTTTACCAATTTGGCTTTTAATGACTTGCCTCCAACCAATTCCAGTTCAATCAATTTACCAGTAGCCTCTTCCAATAGTTCATAAATATTTAAAACTCTCTTTGACAAACTTTGCTCAATAAGAAATATATCTTTATTAAGAAATCTAATGTTTATGCTATTCTCTAAAATTGCATCTGTATATTTGTCATAAATAATTTCCATTTCACCTTTTTTAAAGGTCTCTTTTCTTCTCTCTCTGACCATTCCCACATTTTTATTATAGATTGTTACGTAGTAGTCAACTGGTAGTAAAATCGTCGTTAAAATGGAAAGAATAAACATTAAATAGAGAAGTTTTTTCATTTTTTAATCCCTATGAGCTTGTAAGCTCTTGCAGGTGACTTTTTAATCTCCTTAATTTCTCAGTCACTGATATCTCTTTCTCCTTTTCTTTTTTTACTACTTCCTTAGGAGCTTTTTTCACAAAATTCTCATTGGATAACTTTCTTTGAACACTTGAAAGGAAACCTTCAACTCTTGTTATCTCCTTTTTCAGTCTTTCTATCTCAGCTTTGACGTCAATAACGCCTTCAAGCGGTATATAAAACTCATTTCCTCTAACTATGACAGAAGTACATGGCAATGGTTTTCCAATATCTTCAGACATACTGATATCACTAACCTTAACCAATCTTTTTATATAATTCTGTACAGTTTCATCATACAGTATGGATGTATATTCATAATTTTCATCAGTTTTAATAAAAAGTTTTACTACCGTCTGGGGTGGGATATTCATCTCACTCCTGGCTGTTCTCAGTGAAACTATAACTTCTTTCACGAAGTCAAATATTTGCTCCTCTGCCAGATTAATAAAATCACCATTGACCTTTGGCCACTCCGATACGACTATATCCGGCTCATCTGATTTTTTTATTTTCTGATAAATTTCTTCTGTAATGAAAGGTGCGTAAGGATGGAGTAGTTTTAATAAAGTTTTCAGAACAAATATTCCGGTTTTTAATGCTACCTCCCTTTCAAACTCGATTCCTTCATATAGTCTTTCCTTTATTAGTTCAATATACCAATCACAAAAGTCTTTCCATGTAAAGTTATATATTATCCTTGCTACTTCATCAAATCTGTAATTTTCAAGACCTTTATTCACATTTTTTATTGTATTATTTAATCTTGACAGTATCCATCTGTCGGCAAGCTCGAGCCTCTCCAGTGCGATATCAAAATGGTTGTATTTATTTACATCATCAACATTCATTAATAAGAATCGAGATGCATTCCAGAGTTTGTTTATAAAATTTCTGCCCACTTCAATCCTTTCTTCAGAGAATAATATATCCTGTCCCTGAGGAGCTATAAGCATTGTGCCATATCTCAAAGCATCTGCACCATACTTTTCTATGAGTTCAAGTGGATCAGGCGAATTCCCGAGGGATTTGGACATCTTTCTACCTTTTATATCCCTTATAATCCCGGTAAAATATACATTCTTAAAGGGGATATCTCCGATAAATTCAAGCCCAGCCATTATCATCCTTGCAACCCAGAAGAATATTATATCAGGACCGGTAACAAGATCATCCGTTGGATAAAAATTCTTCAATTCAAGTGTTTCATCGGGCCATCCCATTGTCGAAAATGGCCACAACCACGAACTAAACCATGTATCAAGCACATCTGGATCCTGATACACCTCACCTCCGCATTCAGGACATCTCTGTATGTCTTCCATTAGAGCATCATACCAGCTACACTTCTTGCAATAAAATACAGGTATTCTGTGTCCCCACCACAGCTGTCTTGAAATGCACCAATCTTTTATATTTTCCATCCAGTGGAAGTATGTCTTGTACCATCTTTCCGGATAAAATCTTATTCTCTTTTCTTTTACTACCTCTATCCCCGGTTTTGCAAGAGATTTCATTTTTACAAACCACTGCTTGGAGAGGAGTGGCTCCACCATGACGCCAGCTCTCTCTGAATACCCGACATTATGGACGTAACCTTCGACTTTTTCGAGCAATCCCAGTCTTTTCATTTCGTCCACAATTATTTCCCTAGCAGCAAATCTATTCTTACCTTTTATTAGGTAACCGGCATTTTCATTCATCGATGCATCGGGATTCATTATTATAATTTTCTCAAGATTATGCCTCTGTGCAATTTCGAAATCAACAGGATCGTGAGCAGGTGTTACCTTAACAGCTCCTGTTCCAAACTCCGGTTCTACAACCTCATCGGCAATAATAGGAATTACACGATTGACAATTGGTAAAATCGCTTTTTTACCTATATACTTTCTATATCTCCCATCATTGGGATTTACTGCAATAGCTGTATCCCCTACCATTGTTTCAGGTCTTGTCGTTGCGACCACCAGATAGCCATCTTCATCTTTCAATGGATATCTGAAATACCACAGATGTCCCTTTGTCTCCTTATATATAACTTCCTCATCCGATAAAGCTGTCATTGTTGCTGGACACCAGTTGATAATCCTTTCACCTTTATAAATAAGGCTTTTTTTGAAAAGGTCTACAAAAACCTTTCTTACAGCCTTCGATAATCCCTCATCAAGTGTGAACCTTTCCCTCTCCCAGTCCAGTGAGCAACCAAGCTTTTTAAGCTGAGTCGTTATAATATTTTTATGCTTTAATGCCCAATCCCATACAAGCTTTACAAAATTATCGCGTCCAAGATCATGCCTTGTCTTCCCTTCCTGCTTTAACTTCTTTTCAACTACAACTTGTGTGGAAATACCTGCATGATCAGTCCCAGGTAGCCAGAGCGTTTCATATCCTTTCATTCTTGCTCTTCTTACCAAAATATCTTGAATAGTGTTATTTAATACATGCCCCATCGTAAGAATACCTGTAACATTTGGAGGTGGTATCACAATGGAGTATTTTTTCTTTTTACTATTTGGGTCTGCATGAAAATAACCTTTTTCAAGCCAATATTTATACCACTTATCTTCAATGTTTCTGGGATTATATACCTTTTCCATCTTGATGCTCATATTTTCTCCCCTCATTAGGATATTTCGTCAACCAGCAGGCTAAAGGCTGTAGATAATTTTAATATATTCATGTTTGCTTGTTTAAGCCTATCAGTCATTACAGTCGCAATATTCTTTATAACTTTGTAACCGACCTCAGGATTTTTCTCACATATTGAGAAAAAATCAACTTTTGTGATCCTTCCCACTATACAATCAGTCTTTGCTTTAACGGTAGCAGACCTTTTATCATCTTTTGTAAAAAGGCACATCTCGCCAAAAAATGGATATTGACTGCTGGATAGCTTAATCAAACCCTTCTCCCGGGTATCAACATCACTATTATCTATTTTTAAAGTAAGAGCCTGAGATATCTCTACCTCTCCCTCAAGAAGTAGCAATATGGAATGACCAATATCACCTTCTCGCAGTATTGTTTCATCCCTATCAAAGTGAATTAACTTCATTACAGAGAAAAAGGGATTAATTTCTTCTACATTTAATCCGCTAAAGATGAAGAAGTTTTTTAAATACTCTGGCGAATAATCTTCGTTGGCTATAACTCTACTCATATACTATCACTTTAGTATTATTACCTGTTCATTTTTTTTGACTATATAGTCACCATTTGGATTTAGATGCACGGCTTCCCTTTTTTCTTCCTCAAGTTTTTTACCTGCCTGCTTGAGTTTCTTTTCTATAAAAGCATCCAGAAATGATGTGTCTGCTGAGAGAAATTCAGATATCGATATGCTTTCTTTTTGTGTGATGAGACCAAGTGGTAAAATTGCTTCTTTATCAACAAGATAACTGAATAACTCTTTGTAAGGTTTACCAACAAAGCGAGAAGGTATTGATATTATTTCTATTCTATTTTTCGAATCAAAGGTCAAAAGATTATTTAATACTTCAAGCATAGACGGATTATATACCTGACTTGCTATTATAAAGCTTGAGAATTGATCTTTCACAAATACCTGATCCGCCTTTGCTCTTCTCACATGGGGTGCATTTTCTGCATCCAGTATACACGCAAAAACCCTTACTCTTGGCCACGTGGATTTAATGTTTAGTGTTGTAAGAATAGTTTTTTCATCAGCATCCTGGGGATCGCTGCTTATAAGATTTGGAAGTATTATGACAAGCTTTGCCCTTTTTATATTAGTCATCTCAAGCGACGGTATCTTTGTAATGTCACCATGAACAAACTTTATTTCTCTACCAGGGAACCTGCTTATAATACCTGATATCTCATGAGGCTGTAACTGGTTTAAAATAACTACCGGAGTTTTTTCTTCTGTTTTCAATTTAAAAATCATATCAAGAACCTCATCTGCCTTATCATACCATCCACAAATAACTATATGATTTTCCAGCTTTATCTTACCCAACCCTTGATCCTCCCTAATTCTTCTTGCCACAAATATTGACGAAATTGTGGCTGTTATTAATGAAAGGAGCGATATCCCGGTGAACATTATTAAAATAGCAACGATCCTTCCACCTGTTGTTATGGGCTTTATGTCTCCGTACCCCACTGTGAAAACTGTTACTAATGCCCACCATATAGAATCCCAGAGATTTCTATATTCCGATGAATTGTCACCTCTTTCAATTAAATAGACCAATATAGATGCCAGAGTTATAAGACAGAAAAATGTAATAAAAACATAAAATAGATTAGAACGAAATATAACTTTAATATTGTATTTCATATAACCTTATCTAAAATTCTAAGAGATATTAGTTAAATATAATTTGAAAGTCAATAAGGTAGACTTAAGGTAAAGTATTTGATTTATAAAATAAAATTTTAAAATTAAACGGAATAAAAAGTGGAGCAGTTATGAAGAAGGTTATTATATTTTTACTACTTGTCTTCGATTTAGTTTTATTTAGTCAGCAAACAAACAAAACCTTAGATTCAGTAAACACAAAATTAGACAGTATGATAAACTCCTTAATGGGAATAAACGAATACAAGTTCCAGAATTCAGTTGTACGAAAAGCTTATGGGGATGTAAGTACTTTGAGGCAATTCATTATAGACTCGCTGACTCTGGAGTTCCAAGAAGACATACAGACATTCCTTGACTCCATATCAACAGCTTTTCATGATTCTCTATCACAAATACAATCAGCTGTTGATAGTCTAAAGACCCTACTGGATTCACTAAGATCAAAATCCTTAAAAACAATGACTACAACATACTCAAAAGAAATAGAAGAAAAACATTTTAAATATATTGAGGATGTCCTGGCTATAAAATTTATTTCTAAAAGACTATTTAAAAAGTTTTTAAAACCAAAGGAAAATATATATGATTATCAGATTAAACTTATAAACAGTTATCTTGATCATTACTTTCCGATGGAGAATTCGGATAAAGTATACTACATGATGATCAAACACCAGATCGAACAATCAAAATTTGAGGATGCCGGGTTCAATATATTAAAATTTTTATTCATATTTACCGATTCACCTATTTACAGGGAAGCGAAAAAATACTGTGATAAGGTGATCAACTCAGAAAAATATTTCAGAGAATATCTGGTCAGCTACCGCAACTTAATTAAGACCATAAATCCTGAGGAACCTCTTGAGAAAAGATATTATAATTTCCTGATAGGAATATATTCTTTCACTGATAAAAACGTACAAAAACATTTTAAGTCTGAGGTAGATAGATTCTTTAACCTATTTCCCGAGTTAATATACAATTCTGATTTGATTATGAAAAAGGCAAAAATTCTTGAGAAAGAAAAAGCATACAAAATGGCAATTCTTAATTACAAAAAAATCTTAAGATTCTATCCAGATAGCCCCCATTATTCAAAAGCAATGTTTAATATAGCTCTAATATATGAAAAATACCTTGATGCACCTGACCTTGCGATCAATTACTATAAAAGGATAGAAACTCTAACACAGCAGGATAGTATTACAGCACTTGCAATTCTCAGGAAATCACATATTTTGAAAAACGTATACAAGGATTATATATCAGCATATAATGAACTTAAAAAATTAGTAGAGAGGATGCCCCATTCTCCATTTGCCCCAAGAGCCTTAATTGAATGCGGAAACCTGCAAAGTGTCTATTTTGGAGATACAAAAAAAGCTTATGAGGATTACTATATTGTCTATAATCACTATCCTAATTCAATCGAGGCTCCCGAGGCATTATACAATTGCGGGAATCTCCTCTTAAATCAAAAAAATTATTTTGATGCCTTAGAGATATTCCAAATTCTATACACGGAGTATCAAGGCACGAAATACGCATTATCAGGACTAGCAACCTCAGGGGAGATTTATGATAAATATCTAAAAGATATTGATAAAGCTCTTGAAATCTACGCAAAAATTATTACAGACTATCCAGACTCAAAGGAATCAAAACGTGCAATGAAAAGAATGAAAAAGCTGAGTAAAAAGAGATAGCGAATATATTGAGAACTAATGAATATTAAAAATTTTATAATCCTGACTTAGAATTAATAAATCTAACATTTCCAACTGGCAATTTTCAATTTACATTATGATATCTACTTCGATCCTTCCAACATTGTCATGGGATCATAAAACGATTCAGCCAGCATAATAACCTTTGAAAGTCTAAAAATTTCTTTTCCCCATTCACCAGGATTTTTCCATAATTTATAGAATTTTAATTCATTGTCTAAAATTGAAGTTGTACAAAGGTAAACGTTGCGATAATATTTCACAATCTTCTTATAAAAATGCATGCTCTGTTCATAAGAAATAAGACCATCGTTTATACAATGTAAGAGAAAAAAAGGCACTTTACTTTTAAAGTCCTCTCCAGATGTGGATAAATTAGCTAATATATTCATTAAACTTTCCTGATTTGGTTTGAAGTAGTTATAATAAACGCTATCTTCCCCATTGTAAAAGCTTAGAAATAAGTTCTTTTCGTTATCACTCAAATACCTATATTCCTGTAACCCTTTTGCAATATTTCCCTTTAAAAAAGAGAGAACTACACTTTGTATAGATGGAGATAGCTTTATCCCGAGCTCTTTCTTAAAACTATTCAAAAATAGCAACCTATTAAATCTTTGGTTAATGTCGATTCCGTCATCAATTCTTTTTCTTTTAAAATTCCTCATAATTACATTTCTAAAATGTGCATAAAGATCAAAGCACCCACCTATAAAAAATAAAAAACGAAGATTACTCAGGTTTTCTACCCTGCCAAGAGCTTTTATTACAGCGGGAGCAGAATAATGGAATACAAGAATACCGACTTTATAATCGATAAGTTTTTTTAATAAAATCTTTAAACCTATATTTATGTTTTCATAAAATTTTCTATCTATCTTATAGTTAATTGTACGGAATATCTTCGGTAAAAATATTCTGTATCCTTCTGACGCAAGAACATATGCAAGTGTAAACAATCTATTATCAGTAAAGCCCTCCCTGCTAAATCCAGGGATAAGAATTATTGCTTTATCACTTTTCTTTTTTCTATCCTCAAAATAAAAACACTCAATAGGCTTCCCATTATAGCTAATCGAACGAATATCCCTTATGATTGTCGATGTAATACTCTTTATACTTGAAAAACTCTGCAATTTTAATAGTACCCTGACGGAACTGTAAAAAGAAGTGAAGAGTTGTGGATAGTTTCTTATATTATGTGTTATTTTGAGCTTGTTTTCACTATTAATTAACATATATGAATTTATTAAAATTGGATTTAAACAAAAAGGAAATGAAAAGTTCTCTATCAAAATCTGAATTAAAGAAGATAAAAAAATTAGCTCAGAAAAAATACAGACAGATTTATAAGGAGTATATTGCTGAGGGGATAAAAGTTGTTTACGAAGCTTTGAAAGCTAATTCCGAAATCAAGCATATAATAATTTCAAAAAATGCTAAAATTGAAGATAAGGAAATAAGCAAAATAGAAAGTCTGGCTCAAAGTAAATCCATTTCTATTATTACAGTAGATAAAAAAGACTTTAACTACATATCAACAATGGAAAATCCTGAAGGAATAATGGCTATAATTAAGATAGGAGATTATAACAAATCAGGTGTGATAACTCTTCCAGCTATTTACCTTGACAGAATAAACGATCCTGGAAATCTCGGAACAATTATCAGAAATGCAGTATGGTTTGGTATCCCGGCTGTAATAACTTCTCTTGAATCGGTTGACATTCTAAATCCAAAAGTTGTAAGAGCTTCAATGGGAACTATCTTTTTTATTAATTATCTGCAAAACATAAATTTCAACTTTTTCATCAAAAAATATTGCAACAGCGGTACAAAACTTTTCATAGCAGATATAAACGGGCAGGATATATCCGAAGTCAACGTCGATGATAATAACTATTTATTAGTTCTTGGAAGTGAATCACATGGTATTTCAAATGAAATAAAAAAATATCCACATCAAAAGGTTACTATTTCATTACTTGGAAAGGGTGAATCATTAAATGTAGGTACAGCAACGGGGATAATTTTATATGAATTTTCAAAAAAACTCGGAAGAAGAAATTAAAAATCACCAAGGTGATAAGCTACCACGTTTTATAACAGCAATTCTTTTGTCCATTGGAGGAATGGTACTCGGCATAATCTTCTCATTGGTTTTTGTATATTTTATTCTGGAAGATGTATCCGTAGAAAATGCAAACAAAATTGGACTTCTTGTCGGAGAAATTTTTATTCCAGTTCCAATTATAATATGGGCTGCTAAAAGAAAAATAAATTTTATGTACCTTTTCCGCATTAAAACTACCGGCATTAAAGGCAGATTTATTGTTTATACAATAATACTTGGAATTGGACTATCTATAATTACAGATGAGTTAGACAGAATCATTCAGAAAATATTTCCGGCGTCTGCTAAGCTATCCTATATCGAGCAATTTATGAAAATTGATAGTTTTGCAACCGCCGCCTATCTAATCATACTTGCGCTGATTCTGGCACCGCTGATTGAAGAGATGATTTTTAGAGGATTTTTATTAAAAGTATTTGAAAGAAGTTTCCGAGATATTACAAAAGCCGTTCTTTTTAATGCTTTACTATTTGCAATCTTTCATTTTAATCCATGGTGGTTTGTTCAAATATTTGTTATTGGTATATTTATGGGTTACTTAGCCTGGAAAACGGATTCAATCGCTCTATCATTCTTTTTACATTTTTGTATTAATGCAATGTCTCTATTATACATAAACGCTGGCAGTAAGATTATATCTATTTATGAAGTCAATGGTCATGTCAGTCCTGTTTTTCTCGTGATTGGACTCTTGCTAACTTATATAGGAATAAGGTCAATAAATAGTAAAATACCCTATATTGAACGGGGTTAGAATATGGTATATAAAATCGTGCCTATAATTTTTCTGGCTTCACTATTCATATATTGCTTATCTGTTTTGATATACATCATTGGAGCACGAGTTCGTGAAAATAGAAACTTATCTACAAAGACACAGAGAGTAAGCGTGATAGTTTCTCTGAAAAACGAAGAAAATCGAGTTGATAAGCTGGTGGAATATTTAGTCAATCAGGATTATCCCAAAGAATACTACGAAATAATAATCATAGATAACAACTCAACCGATAATACATACAACAAACTATTGAGCTATCAGAACAAATTTCCCAATCTGCGAGTTTTCACAACAAGAAATATAAACTCTAACCTGAGATTCAAGAAACAGGCAATCGACCTAGGAATAAAAAATGCATCAGGAGATATTATACTTTCCACTGATGCCGATTGTCATATCAAAGAAAAATGGATATCCACGATGGTAAAATATTTCAATGACGATATAGGATTTGTCATAGGCTGTTCACTATTAAAACATAAAAACAATCTATTTACCATGCTCCAGTCACTTGATTTTATGCTACTTATGAATGCAGCAAGATCAGTTGCTAATCTTGGTATTCCATGGGCGTGCAACGGACACAATATCGGTTTTAGAAAATCACTTTATGAGAAAATAGGTGGATATTCTAATATAGCAAGACTTGTTGGGGGCGATGATTCTGTTTTTATGAATCTTCTAATAAAAAAAACTAAAACTAAAGCTGTTTTTGCTGATGATAAACACTCATGGATTACAAGTGATACACTAACAAGTCTTAAAGATTTCCTTTTTCAAAGAATCAGGTGGTCTACCGATGCCAATTATATGCACAAAATAAACCCAGTATTTTTTACTGTAATATTAGCAACTTTTTTATCCAATCTATCCTTTTTAATCATGCCAGTATTTTCATCATTTATACCATATTTTATTGGCGGAATACTTTTAAAATTCTTTCTGGAATTCATACACTGTTATCAATCGCTTAAATTCTTTAATGAAAAAGGGTTAGTTAAAGTTTTTCCTCTCTGGTTTATTCTTGAGATTCCGTATATAGTATTTATGGGTATATTAAGTTTCTGGGGCAATAGTATAAGCTGGTACAGGAATCGAAAGTAAGAAATCTATCTCCAAGATGAGAGTCTGAAGATAGAGCCAATAAAAGCAGAGGTTATCATAACTATAGGATATAATACCCAGAGAATAGGGTAATATTTTATCAAATCAGTGGCTTGAAAAATTTTTACTCCTCTATAAACTGGTAAAAATTCAATTAAGAATTTTACCGCTAAACAAACAACTGGTATCACTACATAACCCGTTAGAAAAGAAAGCAATAGAAATAGATGGAACAGGAACGCGTTTGCCGCAAATAAAAAATAATCCATGGGCAAATAAAAGGCTTTGCTATTCCTGCGTAACTGCTGAAAAAAGTATTTTATTCCAAACTTTTCCGGTTCAGTTATTACAAAAGAATCAGGAGATGTATTATAAACAAATTTATAGTTGGTTTTTTCTAAAATGCTCTTGGATAAAAAGAAATCATCACCTGAGGCAATATGTTTATTATCCTCATATCCTCCAACTTCATAAAATACTTTTTTTCTATAAGCCAAATTTCTGCCATTAGAGTGAAACGGTTTATTTATATTAGAGGTTGCCAGAGCCACTATTGACTCACATACAGCATCGAATCTTTGTATTTTATTTATAATACCTCTGCCTTTTCTAACCGGACTATGACCCAGAATCATTCCTACATTTTCATTATCAAAAAATTTTACCATACTGTGAATCCAGCCACGAGGGACTATACAATCGGCATCAGTCGTAAGGATTATATCTCCTTTACACTTTTCTATACCAAAAGTTATAGGTCTCTTTTTTCCCTTTATCGACTTGTCAGTAATTTGATTTCTATAACAGAACCAGTTTGCATTTTTTTTAACATATTCCCTCATAATATCAAAAGTATTATCCTCTGATTCATCATCAATTAATACAACCTCGTATTTATCTTCCGGATAGATGAGCCTTGTAAGACTCTCCAGCAAATTTTTTATAACACTCTCCTCATTCTTCGAACAAACAAGAATTGATATAAAACCATTAAATTTTTTCTCTGTGCTTAATTTAGTACGTTTTCCCGCCAAAAAATAAATAGTCATTAATGTAATAAAGTATAAAGAAGCTGATATAATCAGAAAATAATTTACTATCATTACTAAAAATCTAAAATGAAACCAAAGGAAAAATAATGGTCTATATTAATCTCACCTTTAAATTTACTATTTACCAGTGAATATTTAAAATATAGTATTTTCTGATTAAATATCTCGTAATTATATGAAATATTTAAAATGTTCGTTCTTTTAAGGGAACCCATCAGCCACTTCGTTTTATAATCCAGTTCTTTATCCCTCAGCTCATAATTAATTCTCGGATCACCTCCATAGTATCGTTCCTCAGTGTCTTCTCCATGCAGTACTCGGGTAAAATCCAGATAGACCTGGCTCCTTGGTCCTGGTAAAATCTCAATCATGGAGAATATCACCTGTGAATTTGGTCCATAGGGAAAACCAAGACAATATCCAGCATTTGTATAGTTTGTTGTAATGGTTTTATGTGAATAGGTCCAGGGATGTACTGCTGTATATTCTAAATTCAGATTCACAGGTATCTTATAAATATAAAAGATTTTAAATATTCCAGCTTGTATTGCAAATTTATTTGCCCACCAGTCCCTCATCATATAGTAAAATGATAATTCATCCAATAAAAACGAAAAATAAAATATTTCATTTTTAAATGCCGATATTTTAATATCGAATGAAAGAAGAGCATTATCTCTATCTTGCAGGTGATGCTCAACAGCACGGAAAAAACTAACAGGATTTAGATAACCAAGATCAATATTTCTATCTCCATATACGATAAAGTCGTTCAATCCAATATTTGTCTTCAATACGGGAATAAATATATCAATTCTATGACCGACAAAATACTTTGATCTACTCCTTGTTTCAATCGACGCAGTCCTATAAACGGTGCTATCATTTAACAAAGAGCCATGCATATACGACAATTTCAACTTCTTATATTTAAACTGGAAAAAAATATAGGGCAATTCAGGTACATTTCCTGACAATAATATGCTATTTGACTTTGACACCCCCCATACTGGAGAATGATAGAAAAGTCCTACTTTTAGATTTTTACCATATATTATGAGAGAACTTTTCAAGTTATCGAAATGTCCAATTTTACCCTCAGGATCGGTAGTTTCATATGCCCCTTTTTCTTCAGGCTCCAGATCGGTATAATTTTTATTTATCAGTTTATTAAACGCGCCAAAATTGAGATAAGCATCGATATATCTGAAAAAACCAGCTCGCAATATCCCATATCCTCCCAGGATTGTTCTGAAATTCCCATTTTTCCACTGATTTCTACTAATAAGTCCAAAATCAAACCATATAAAGCTTGTGTCTGTCTCATAAATAAATAAATGTCCTTCCTCCTGATATTTTTTACGAGAAAAGCTACCCTTTAAAAATTTTGAGAAACCTCCGTGCTGGTAGACTGGAATAAAATAATTTGTTTCTTTATTCAAATCAGGATGATAAGCATTTTTTAATTCATATCTATAGTCTGCCATCAATTCTAAAAGCATTTCCTTTTCTTTCTCATTCAACATCTGTGAATTATCAAAGGATTCTTTCAGATATATTGCTATTTCATCACGACTCAATGGCAAAACCCCATCATCAAAGGTCTCTATAATTCCCTTTGCCTCCATCCTTTTAAGAAATACATATACGGGATCACTGATATCCACTGGAATTTGGGAAGCAAAAACTGAGGGTATAAATAATATCAATACCCAAAAAAACAATCTTTTCATGGTGAAAATATAATTTTATGTATCGAAAATAGCACATGATAAATTAACTTTTATATGGATATGAAAACTAAAAGGTGCAAAATACTACTTGTAAATCCATGGATCTCTGATTTTACCGCCTATGACTTATGGTCAAAACCCATCGGTTTATTATATATTGCTAAATTTTTGATAAAATATGGTTATGAAGTAGAACTACTCGATCTAACTGACCGTGCCAGATGGGGCGGTTTAAAGGATAATAGATACAGTGATGGTAGAGGAAAATACTTTAAAACAATAATAGAAAAGCCCGAAGCCGTAAGGCATATACCGAGAAGATTTGGTCTTTATGGAGCAAGACCTGATGATGTTATGAATTATTTAGGAAAAGCTGAAAAGCCGGATATAGTACTTATGACTTCAATTATGACATACTGGTACCATGGTATAATCTATACGGTTAATTTATTAAAACAGTATTTTGGTAGTTTCAAATTAATTCTCGGTGGTATATATGCTACTCTTTGTCCAGAGCATGCGAAAAATGTAATAGTGCCGGATTTTCTTGTAGCACATTATGGTGAAAAAAAAAGCTTTGCAGATAATTGACAGTTTAACGAACGCTGAAAGAGATTATTCAAAAATACCTGAATTTGATGACAGTGGTATGCTGCCATGGTTCTTATATAATAATATTGAATATGCCGTAATCCTAACATCTCGTGGATGCCCTTTCCATTGTTCTTATTGTGCTACTCGATTTCTAAATACTGCATTTACCCGCAGGAATACTGAAGATGTAATTGAGGAGATTGTTTACATAAATAACCATTATGGAGTAAAAGATTTTGTCTTTTACGACGATGCGCTTTTATATAGAAAGAAAGAGCACATATTTCAAGTATTAAATGGATTAAATAAAAGGGGGATAAAGGTTCATTTTCATACTCCAAACGGATTGTTTGTCAGGGAGATTGACCAAGAAACAGCTGAGTTGATGAAAGAAAGTGGATTCAAAACAATAAGATTGAGCGTGGAGACAGTTTCAGAAAAATTTTTACAAAAATCTTGTTATAAGATAAACCGAAATCTTGTTAAAGAGGCTATAGAAAATTTAAAAAAAGCGGGTTACAAAAATTCACGTATTGAGGTTTATTTGATGGTTGGTATGCCGGGGCAAAAATTTGATGACGTAATCGAGAGCATAAAATTTATATCGGATCTCGGTGCAGTTTCTCGCCTATCATACTATTCACCCATTCCACATACTAAGGATTGGGATATTATTCTGGAAAATACATCAATACCGCTCAATGATGACCCAATATACACAAATAACACTGTCTACCCATACTATAATAATGATTTAACCTGGCAAGAAATAGATCAATTAAAACTGATAGCTAACGAATTAAATAAAAAAGCCATTGAGAGTGAGGTATAGCTATGGCAAAAATAAAAGAGTCCCCTTTTGCTCATCCATTTTTCGCAATAATGTATAACAAAGTTGAAGATTTTAATAAAACAGTTTCCAAAGTAAAATCTAAATATGGTGAGATACTTGCGATTGGTGATGAATTCAAAGTCATTGATTTTACTGATTATTATGTAAAAGAATTCGGTGAGAATTTAAAAAAGCGATTTATGATATTAAAAAATGCTGTGAAAATAGATAATTACTATCGAACAAAAATATGGTCAAATGAGCTGGAGTATAACCTGTATGATGAATGGATAAGCGATAAAAGAATAATAAACCTTGATCCGGGCTACTTCACTCCCTCCAAACTCATCCTGTACTCAACTAAAAACTATTCCCATAGGATGTATATCAATGACGGTATATATGCTGAGGTAACACTTATATACGAGCACAATGATTACAAATTTCTACCCTGGACATATCCGGACTATAAATGGGAAAAGAATATTCAATTTTTAAAAACATACAGGAATAAAATAGTCGAGATGTCACGAGATAAAAATTATTCCATATATTAGTAAACATTATCCGGATTAATTAAAGATAACAGCTTGGATATATAAAGATTATCTGTGCTATTTAAAACATATTCCTTTTTACCTGATACTATAATCAGTCCATCCTCAATAATCGAAATATAATCTGAATATCTAAAAGCAAAACTTATATCATGTGTTACCATGAATATCCCTGTATTTTCATTCAGCACAAGTTCTCGAAATGTATTTCCAATTATTTTTTTATCTGCATAATCAATCCCGGTTGTTGGTTCATCAGCAATAAGAAACTTAGGCCTTCTCGAAAGAGCAAGTATGAGCGAAAACTTTTGTGCCTGACCTCCAGATAATTCATAAGGATATTTTTTAAGAATTTCATTGTGGTTTTTAAAACCGAATTTGTCAAATAAAAATTCTACCCATTCGTTATTTCTATAATCAACAAGATCTTTTAAATGGTCCCCACATCTTAGAACTGGATTTAAAAATCTCGAAGGTTCCTGAAAGGATATAGAAATATGACTGCCCCCTATTCTGGAAATCTCTTTTTCATCAAGCAATAGCAAATTAACAAAATTCCCATTGCAATTAAAATTTATATTCCCTTTAATCTTATATCTTTTATCAAGTAATCTCGCTATTGCATGGCAAAGGGTTGTTTTTCCGCTTCCACTTTTCCCAAGCAAAGTTGTAATATATCCAGATTTTATTTTTAGTGATAAATCTTTAATAATTGGTAAATCTCTATCATTTAATCTAACATTTAGATTTTTTATCTTTATTTCACAATTCACTGCCAAAATCCTTCTTAAATTCATCAATAGAGTAATGCTTTTTAATAGCACCATCTTCAATTTGAATAACCCTATTCGCCATTGCTATTATTGTAAATATATCATGAGTTATTAGAAGGTAACTAAGATTGTAGTCTATCCTGATACCATTCAATAGTCTTATCAGTTCTATCTTTGTGAAATGGTCCTGTGCAGTAAATGGCTCATCAAGAATCAACACATCTGGTTCAGATAAGAGAGCCCTTGCAATACAAACTCTCTGAAGCTGCCCGCCACTGAGTTGATAGGGACATTTATCAAGGTAATCTTTTTTGATAGAGAGTTTGATTAATATATTATGAAAATCTTTATCCATATTATTTTTGTATGCATCAAGAAGCTGTTTACCTATTTTCCTTGTAGGATGTAGAGACTGAAAAGGGTCCTGAAAAATTGGTTGTATTTTCCTCATTAGCGAGATACGTTTTTTGCCCCTGATTTGAAAAAGATTGTAACCCTTAAAAAAAACATCACCCGATAACGGTCTTATATGACCAAGTATTATTTTCATTATAGTCGATTTTCCGGCAGCAAGCTTACCAAAGATTGCAAGGCATTCTCCAGAGGATAGCTCAAAGGAAATATTATTAATAGCCTGAAAAAATTCCCTTCGAAAGATTCGACCTCTTCTCGGATAATATGCTGATAAATTATTTACCCTCAACAAGCTATCTTTGAATGAATCCACCAATTTCCTCCTCAAGATTATCAGAAATTTGAGAAAGGGAAATATTAATTAGCAAAATAGTTATACCTGTAAAAATAGTAATCCAGAATGTATTAACAGGATCAATAAGAGTTTGCCTTAATAACGTTCCAAGACTTGCCTCAGGTGATTGAAACCCAAGTCCAAGAAAACTTAAACTGACCTCGACAAGGATAAATGTTGCCAGATTAAGTGTGAAAGAAACCAATATCTTACCCCTGATTAATGGAAAAATATAGTTCATCAATATCTTAATCCTATTCAGTCCAAGCGAAAGAACAGCTTTATAAAATAGTTTCTCTTTAATAATCTTAACTTCGCTCCTTATAACTCGAGCCGTATCCACCCACGAAAAAAAACTTATAAACAGAAAGACTATATAGACCTTACCCCAAAAAATACTCGATAATAATAAAATTATAACTAATTTTGGGAAACCAAGAAGCATATCTACAATTCGCATTATTATCTCATCAAACATTTTAGATGTAAAACCAGAAAGTAAGCCAAAAGTTGTTCCCAGAAAAACAGACATGAACGCAGCAAGAGCTGCAACTTTTAGCGTATTACCTGTTGCTCTTGCCAATCTCGCTAGTAAATCACGTCCATAAATATCAGTTCCAAGAGGATGTGTTTTTGATGGAGTAGATAAGGTTTCAGATAAATTCTGTGTGTATGGACTCTTTTCATAAAAATAAGGAAATATAAAAACAAAAACTAAAATTATAGTTAAAATAGATATTTGGATCTTTAGCCTGGAGAAATTATTACTCATTCAAACCTACTCTTGGATCTATTTTGTACAAAATAATATCAATAAAAAAGTTAATCATAATCACAGCCATGAAAACGATTGTTGTTATAGCCATAATTACTGGATAATCTCTCGACAAAGCTGAGGAGACCAGTAATCTACCCATGCCAGGCAGGGAAAAAACCACCTCAACTGTAACAGCACCGCCTATAATAAATGGAGTAGCAGTGCCAATTAAATTAATAATTGGAATCAAAGCATTTTTAAAACAATATTTAAAAAGTATTCTCTTTCTGTTTATACCTCTTCCAAGGGCACCTACTACAAATGATGAAGAAAGCGATTTGATCATCGATTCGCGAGTGTATTTTGCAAAAACTGCCATGATGGAGAGTCCAAGTGACAAAATGGGTAAGGTAGCATGATATAAGTAATCCATAGTTCTCTCTAATACGTTCAATTGGTCATGATAAAGGCTTTTTAACTGTGATGATGGAAATAATCCTAATGTATATGAAAATATTAATGATAATAGTACCCCGGTCCAGAATGAAGGAAGACTATAAAAAACTATAACGAATATGTTAGATAGTTTATCAAAAATAGTATTTTTTCTAACTGCACTAAAGACTCCTAGTATACACCCAATAACAGTACCAAAAACTAGTCCTGATGTAGTGATAAAAATTGTCGGGAGTAAAGCATTTTTAATCAGTAAAATAACAGGCTTAGAATAAACAAGTGAGTACCCAAAATCTAACTTAAACAGATTTAAGATCCAGTTGAAATATTGTATAATTAAGGGTTTATTCAATCCAAATGTCTCAACTAAATGTTGTTTCACTTCTTCCGGTAAATATGGATTCACATAATTGGAAACGGGATCACCCGGAATAATGTGTATTATAAAAAATACAACTGTTATTCCCGAGAAAAATATTATTATGGAAATAAGGAGTCGCCGAAGAAAATAGGCGACCATTAAAATCTATCCCTTTTTAATCTTTCTCCAACAGGTATCCACCAATCTTCAATATTTATAATTGCTCCACGAACATCAAATTTTGTGTTCTTATACCTTTTATCAATAGCTATACATTGATATTCGTAATATAACCACGTGTATGGTAGCTCATAGGAAAGTTTCCGAGATATTTTATTCCAGTATTTTTGTGATTCCTCGTAACTCATTGCACTAAGCGCCATATCTTCAAGATAATCATATTCTTTAGAAAAATAACCCGTAAAGTGAAATGGGAAAAAAAATGTTTTACTGTGAAATAAAGGTGTTAAATATACTTTTAATCCCACACCCCATCCTATAAGGGCAGCATCATACTGTCTGGTTGGCAAAATATATCCAAATAGATATGCAGGTTCTACAATTTTCGGGATTACCTTGACACCTATTCTGGACAATTGATCCTGTATAATAGTAACCGCCTGTTCACGATTGGTATTCCCCGCATTTGTGTATATTTCAAAAGAAAACTCTAAATCTCCCTTCTCAAGAACATTATCTCCATCCTCATCAATCCAACCTTCTTCTTTCAGAATTTCCTTTGCTTTCTCTGGATTATATTCCCATTTATATACTGCAGTATCATTGTAAACAGGCCAGATGGGCGGTATAGGTCCATCAATTGCTCTTGCCAGTCCCTTTAACACTACCTTTCGAATTTCCTCTCTATTGATTGCCATTGTTAATGCTGCTCTTACTCTTTGACTTGAAAATAGTCTATGGGGTTCTAAATCACCTATTTTTTTGATGTCCTTTTTATTATTTTCATTGAAAACTGTAATATAAGAATCAGGTTCATATAAATTCCAGCCAATAAAATCATATCTTCTACCAAGAATACGCCTTAATTTAATATGCGACCTTTTATTTATGGATAATTTTTCAAGCATTACATAATATCCCTGGCTAAGGTAATATGCCATATCAATTTCTCTATTTCTCAACTCGTTAAAAATAGTTCGTTCATCTGGCAAAATTTTGAAAATGACCTTATCTAGATAAGGTTTATTCTCTTCATAGTAATTCTGATTTCTAACAAGAGTGATTGATTGCTGGAAATCCCACCTTTTAAATACGAAAGGTCCAGTCCCGACTGGATTCTCACCAAATTTTGAATTCCTAATTTCAGAAGGAGTCATATCTTTTAATAGATGTTCAGGTACAATATAACCCTCTACAGCATCCATTAACATTGTGTTATATCTTTTTCTAAAATGATATATAACTGTAGAATCATCTGGAGCTTCTACACTTGCTATATAAGTTTTATAAGTAATACCATTCCAGCCTATTTCCGGATTGGTCTGCAGTTTATGAGTAAAAATAACATCCTTAGATGTAAACCTAACACTATCATGCCAGAAAACGTTTGTATGAAGATGAAAAATAATACTTAAGCTATCTTTTGAAAACTCCCAGCTTTTTGCAAGCCGTGGATGAAAAGTTCTTAAATCTTCATTTATATCAGCAAGTTTATTAAAAATTAGAGATATAATGTCATAGGATAACTGGGAAACTGCTAATAATGGATTTAGGGTCTCAGGGTCTGTCCTGATCCCAATTATTACGCTACCACCCTGCTGAGGTGCGGTCTTTTTCTCCTTTTCTAAGATTTGCTTTCTGTGGCATGAACTAACCAGTGTGATTATCAGTAGTAGAAGCAGACTTATTTTTAGATTTTTTTTCACTCTTTTCTCTTATCCTCTGAACCACCTTCCTTGACGATTCACTAATCACAGATACTAAATTATCGATTGAAAATGGTTTTCTCAATACATAATCGGCATAATCAGTAACTTTTTTATCATCTTCTTCCTTAATATTCCATCCAGTTAATAAAATGACAGTGGTATTTTTATTGATTGATTTTATTTTTCTTGCGACATCAAAGCCTGACATTACAGGCATCCCAAGATCCGTCAGGACTACGTCATACTGCTCATTTTTAAACTCTTCGATTGCCTCCTTTGGATTTTGAAAAGTAGCGACATTGTGTCCAAATTCCAGCAATATATCCCTAATAACCTCAAGAATATATTCTTCGTCATCAATTGCCATTACGTTCAGGGGGATGGTCTCTACCTTTTCTTCTTTTACTATTTTTTCCCTTTCAGTTTTCTTTCCAGTCGGAAGTGTTAAAATTATGGTAGTGCCTTTACCAACCTCACTTTCTATTTCGATCATTCCGTTATGACTTCTTATAATACCATATACCTCGCTCATGCCAAGTCCAGTACCCGCATGTCCTTTTGTGGTAAAGAAAGGATCAAAAATCTTTTCCTTGACTTCATCGGACATCCCCACACCTGTATCTCTAATATAAATCTTAACAATATTGTTAAAATCTTCTGCCCTTATCTCAATAATACCCCCCTCTGGCATCGCATCAACTGCATTGAAAATAATATTTGTAAAGGCGTTCCTGAGGTCTGATTCATCACCGATTACATGTATTTCATCACTCATCTCAATTACTGGCTCAATTATCATTCCTTTTTTATCTGCCAGCTCCTTCCATTTCGGTCGAGTCATCTCTATTACATCAGTTACCAGTTCTTTTAAATTAATTGTTTTGAATTCTTTTGACTTCCTTGTTCTGGAGAATTCCTGAATTTTTGCCACTTTTGATGCCCCATCGAGAGCTGATTTTTCAATCATATTAATTTGTTTTAACAGATTCTTGTCTTTAACAGTTCTTTTCAATAACTGTATCCTTCCAAGGACTCCAGTCAATACATTGTTAAAATCGTGGGCAACACCAGAGCTTATCTGACCGAGGGCAATGAGTTTTTTGGCAAGATATGATTTATTTTCTATTTCTAATGTTGTAGTGACATTTCTTGTAACAATAATGAAACCAACAAGTAATCCATTATCATCAGTAATTGGGTACGTTCTTTCCTCAAAATGCTCGCCTATCTTTTCATCATAAAAAGTTATAGAAACCACCTTGCCAGTTTCATAAGAAGCAAACAAAGGACAATCAACACACGGACTTTCACGACGATGAAAAATCTCATAGCACTTTTTACCCTGGATTGATAATCCCATACCAAAAACAACTGTAGCGGACCTATTTGCCTCAACAATGTATAAATCCATATCCACAAGAGCTATCTGATCAAAAGTCTTATCAAAGATAAATTTATATTTATCTGCTACACTTTCCAGATACTCCATACGAAATATAAGTTAATAAATAATTTGTATTTTAAAATAGTTAATTTTAGAGCAAAGGGGTAATTATAGGAGTTTATTTAATTCTTCAATTCTCTTGTCGGCAAATATTTCCTTGTAATTTTTTATTGCAAGCTCTTTATACTTCTCTTTATTTTCCTCATCACCCATTTTTTTGTATAATTTTGCAAACTCGACGTAAGTTTCTGCAAGATCATAATATTTTTCGTATTCCATATTTATATTTTCAGCAGTATTCAGGAAGGAGAGGGACATCTCATAGTCCCCTTCCTCCCTTTTTATTATCCCCATTATCCTGTAGACATCCGCAATATGAGGTCTATTATTGATCTGGCTATAAATAGCGAAGGAAGTCATAACCAATGCAGTAGCCTCGCTAAGTTTACCGAGATTTACAAGCATTTCAGCTTTTAAGGATAAAGCAAGAGCTTTTAGTAATTTGTTTTTAATTTTACCTGCTATCGATATTGATTCGCCAAGTAACTCTGCTACAATTTTATAATCCTGATTTTTCAGATGAACTAAAGCGAGATTGTAGTATAGCAATCCTTTTGTAAGATGGACATCAGATAAACTACTAATTAGTTTTTTAGATTCATTATAATAATTTAATGCTTCATCCCAATATCCACGTATAACATTTACATTGCCTAAATTTGTCATTATACCAGCATATGATCTTATATACCTTTCATCATCTTTATTAAGATCCTTCAGTAACATTAACGCTTCCTGAGCTAACCTTTCACCTTCATATATTTTACCCATTTCTATATTAACAATTGCCTGAGCATTCACTTGTCTTACTATGCCTAATCTATCATCAATTTTTCTGCATATTTTAAGAGCATTTTTAAAATAGCTTAGCGATTTTTCTAAATCATTTACCCAAAAATATGCTTGACCACATTTATTAAATATATCAGCAATTTCCTTTTCTTCAAAGTGGGATTTATATTTTTCCAACAGTAGCTCATATAGTAATATAGAGTTTTTATACTCAGAATGCATCAGAGATATATCGCCTATTTCCAAAAGTATCTTAGCGAGCTTTGGAACTTCAACTTTGTTCAGAATATTATAGTATATCAAATCAAAGTCAATAGAACGTCTTACAGAAGTTATCAGTTCACTTTTATCAAATAGGTCACTATTCCACACATTATTTAAAAATTTCTCCCTCTCTTCACGAAGTGAATATATAATATTAAGGAATTCTTCCCCTAACTCTCGTTCAATTACTTCTTCTACTGCCGATATGTATTCTTCTTTCATCTTACTTTAAAATATCCATCCAAACTTACTAAAGTGATCCGTATAGAAAATAACCGTCTGGTCTTCTTCATTAACACTTGCGATCGGTACATTATACCAGACACCATCTTCTTCATTGAAGTAGTAAACCTTGAGATCATGAGGGTCTCCACTGAAATCAAGCTCAGCATATGAAAGAGTTACCTTAACTTCCTTGTCAAATTGCTGATTTGGTAAAAATTCAACTACAGCACCTGCATCTTCCCTGTTTGGAAGAACCAGAAGTATTTCCATCCTTTTCTCTTCAGGGAATGCAAATGGAGGAAATTCAACCATATTGCCAAATGTTTTTTCTCCACCAACTACTCCACCTTCCTCTCTTGTCACAATCTTAAAGTCAATACCAGGTAATGTTGATTTACTCAAATTCTCAAATGCCTTAATCTGCTGCAGTCTGGCATTAAACTCTGGTTTCCATTTAACAAATTGAATTTCATTACTTTTTAAACCTTTTTCAAGTGCTAAATTTGATTTTGATTCAACTAATCCTGCATTTTTCTCACAAGCAACGAAAAAAGCAACAATGATTGAAAAAACGATCAATGTGCTAATTAAGGCTAACCTCCTCATCTTTCATCCTCCCTTTTTTATTATTTACATTTTTAATTAAAAATTTCTCATTTCTATTAAATTTTATTCAATATTGTATGATAATACAAAATTTTTTATAATATTATTAAAGTTTATACAGAATTTCATGAGCAAAAACTGTTGACAATAGAGTATAAAAACTATAAATTAATTTGAATATTTGAATAATTTGTTCAAATGTATGAATAGAAATATTTTAGATGCAGGTAAAAAGGATCAGATCTTAAAGGTAGCACAAGACCTCTTCGCTAAATTTGGCCTATCCAAAACTACAATTGAAGATATAGCTAAAAGTATGAGAATGGCTAAGGCAAGTATATACTACTACTTCAAAAATAAAGAAGCTATTTATGAGGAGGTAATAAAAAAAGAGGGAGAGGAAGTTAAAAGAGAAATAACCAAAGCTGTTGATAAAGCTACTACAGCAAAAGAAAAGCTTAGAACTTATATATTATCAAGAATAAACGTTTTTAAAAAAATGGCGAACTATTATACGGTATTCAAAGAGGAGTATCTAAATAATTATCGTTTTGTAGTAGAAGCTCGAGATAGATACACCGATTTTGAATTAAACCTCATTAAAAACATCTTAAAATTTGGTATTGAAAACGGGGAATTTGAAATAGAGAATCCCGACCTGACAGCCGAGGCGATACTAGTTGCTATGAAAGGATTTGAATATCACTGGACTTTTGA
The DNA here is from genome assembly GCA_017656425.1 of Candidatus Neomarinimicrobiota bacterium. Lineage (NCBI taxonomy): Bacteria > Pseudomonadati > Fidelibacterota > Fidelibacterota bacterium. The sequence goes on from JACDNV010000013.1 coordinate 46,626, forward strand.
TATCCCTGACGATCAAATTGAACACAATCTGGACATTCTATTAAATGTTCTTTATAAGGGAATTGAAAAAAGGTAAAAAATTTTTTATACCACTTTCGAACAGAAAACGGAATTGTTTGAAAGTTATAGGAGAATAGCATGAGAAAAGTTGCTCAGTGGGTGGTCAAATTTAGAGTACCTCTACTTATCGCAATCATTATTATAACATTATTCTTTGCTTACCAGATAAAAAATATCAAAATCAATAGCGACTGGTCTACCTATCTTAAGAAAGATGACCCAATTATAGAACTTTTTCACTACGTAGGTGAAAGATTCAATGGTAATGTCACAGCGGCAATTGCAATTGAGACCGAAAATGTATTTTCATACGAGGTTCTAAAGGACATTGCTGACATGACAGAAAAGCTAAAATCCATTCAGGGAATAAATTCAGTTACAAGTCTTGCTGATATAATAGATATAAGAAGTGTAGAAGGAATCCTCGAAGTAAGGAAGCTTATTGATACAGAAAGTATACCTGAAAATAAAGAAAAGCTCGATTCACTAAAACAGTATGTACTTTCCAGAGATATGTATAATGGACGAATTGTTTCAAGTGATTCAAAAGTTACAATAATTATATGTGTAATTAATCCCGGCACTGATGAAGAAAAATTATCCGGCGAGATAAAAAAGATTTGTGATGACTATAAAAACAAATACAAAATCTACTATGCCGGTATCCCGATGCAAATGCTGGAATTGTCCGAAATCGTAAAAAAGGATTTAATCAGGCTGGTTCCATTTGCCATAATTGTACTAATATTAATGCTTTATTTAAACTTCGGCGATTTTAAAAGTGTATCTTTACCTCTAATATCTGTTGTTATAAGCACAGTATGGTGTATCGGATTTATGGTTCTGGTTGGTGTGGAATTTTCCATTATTTCTAATGTTTTACCGGTTGTACTGATTACCGTCGGTTCTGCCTACGGAGTCCATCTTGTTGCACATTTCAGAGAACTAAAAAAGGAAATAAGGGATAGAGAAAAATTGGTTATAGAAACCGTAACCCATGTTGGAATACCTATATTCCTTGCAGCATTAACAACATTGATCGGATTTCTTTCATTTATCGGCTCTTATGTAACAATTGTAACGGAATTTGGAATTTTCTCGGCGATTGGTGTGTTCATTGCACTTGTAATTTCGATCGTGTTCATCCCGATTCTATTGTACTACATGAGCAGGAAAAAATTCATAGAAAAAAGCCTATTCGATAAACCTCTGGAAAAATTTCTGTTACAGATAAAAGCACTTGTTCTAAGGCATAATAAATGGATCGTAGCATTTGCTCTGGCAATAATAATCATTTCTATTATTGGATTACCATTACTGCGAAGAGATAGCAACATAATGAAGTATTTTAAAGAAAACACAGATATAAGAATTGCTGAAAGAGTCATGAAAAAATATTTTGGTGGATCATATACTATACAGGTTCTGGTCAGAGGCGACATGAAACATCCTGCTGTTTTGAAAAAAATGATAGAAGTTGAAAAATATCTCAATTCCATTGAGAATGTAAGCAAAGCTCAGTCAGTTGCCGATTATATATGTGAAATGAATCGTGTAATGAATGGACATTACACTATACCAGAGACAAAACAGGGTGTTTCAAACCTCTATTTCTTCATTGAAAACGAACCGATCATAAGCCAGATGGTAACCAGCGATTTTAAAGAAGGTCTTATTCAGGCACGGATATATACACTAGATACAAAAAAAATAATTCAACTTGTAGATTCTGTTGATAAATATATAAATAGCGAAATAAATAGCAGGTTAACCTATGTTGAAAAAGCACACATTTTAAAGAATTCTCCTATTGACAGCTTCATTACCAAGAAAATAGTTGAAAATATAATATTTGACATAAAAAAGTACTATCCACATAAAAGCATAGATTTTGATGGAGTTTATAAGAACATTATAACTGCAGGTAGTAAAGAAAATTTCCCTTTCAGTAGCTATCTGAAAAAAAGGCTAATAAGTAGACTAAATGACTTTTTCAGTTATGAATCGGCAATTATAATTGATTCCGACAATCTAATAAGAGCACTTACTGATGAATTAACAGAGATTATATCAAATGGCTCTCCACCATTGCAGATAGTTGTTGAAAATAAATTCAAGGAGCATAAACTATACGAACAATTCTCCAAGGAGGAAATAGATGCTACAGTAGAAGCAATACTTGACATCTGGGACGAGTTTTATAAAAATGCAAAAGCGGATTATATCGCAAATGTACTTATATCAAATTATGATCTCGGCAGAAACAATACCGAACTATTTCAGGACATAAGAGATGATCTGTGGATATTAAATGAAGACCATTTTATAATACCTTACTCCCTTTCCCAAAAATTTAATATAAAAGGTGAAGAAATAAATATAGACATGTCGCAAACAGGTACTCCATCGATATTCAAAAGGCTTGACGAGAGTATAGTAAAGAGTCAGATAATTAGCCTGGCTATTGCAATCGCTTTGGTGTACCTGCTCTTGGTGATTCAATTGAAATCATTCATAGGTGGACTATATGCGTTAACACCTATTGTGATAACAATTTTGTTTAATTTTGCCCTGATGGCATTTTTCAATGTACCACTTGATATGGTAACAGTAATAATTGCAAGCATCGCTATTGGAATAGGGATAGACTACTCCATTCATTTCATAAATAGATTTAAAATGGAATTTGATGAACATGGTAGTATTGAAAAAGTACTTGAATCAACTCTACTAACAACGGGAAAAGCAATTATGATCAACGCAATCTCTATAATTGCAGGATTTTTAATACTGGCCTTTGGCGAATTAATTCCGGTTCAAAGATTCGGCTGGCTTATAGCAACAACAATGGTGATCAGTGTGCTTGGGGCAATAACAGTGTTACCATCACTCGTAATTTCAACAAGATCAAAATTTATTGGTGACTTCAGTAGCATGAAGATTTTTAATATGAACTCTTTTAAAATCGGAGGTAAAAAATGAGAGCTGGGAAAATTGTCATTGCTATTTTAATATTTATTTTATACCTATTTCCTGATCAAAAAGGGGATGAAATACTCAAAAAGGTAACTAAAACTGTATCAGCACCGAAGGACATGAAAGCTATTATAACAATTGAGCTAATTGATAAAAATGGAAACAAAAGGCACCGAAAGGCAGAAATGTATACCAAGGAAGATGAAAAGAGAATAATCCGATTTACAGAGCCTGCTGACCAAAGAGGGATAGCATTTCTTGCATTACCTGGAGATATACAATATCTATATATGCCTGCTTTCAGGAAAGTGAGAAGAATCGCATCGCATATTAAAAATACAAAATTTGCTGGCACTGATTTTACCTATGAAGATCTTGCAACATCAAAGTATGATAAAGATTTTAAGGCGAATATTTTAAAAGAGACAGACTCACTTTTTACGCTTGAATTGATCCCCAAACCTGGTGTTAATAAAAGCTACAGTAAACTTATCATGCATGTCCGTAAAGACATATACTTTCCAACAAGTATAGAATTCTATGATAAAAATGGTGAGATTGAAAAAATACTTTATAATAAAAAAATTGATAGACATGGTAACTACTGGCATGCAAAAGAAATGTTGATGGACAATCTGAAAGAAAATCATAAAACAAGGATGATATTTGACGAAGTAACTTTTGATACAAATATAAGCGATGATATTTTTACACAGAGACAACTAATACGATGGAGATAAAATTTGCGGAGGGTGGAAATGAAGAGAATTGTCATTTTTTCAATGATAATTTTTACCAACCTTTATCTCTTTGCTCAGGTTGATATCATAGGTAACTTAGAAACAAAAACAAGATTTGGATTTACCGGGGAGGATAGAATTACATGGAGTAGAAATATCTTGACTTTAAATCTAACAAGCAATATTACTGAAGGAGCTGGATTATTTTCAGACATAAGATTTGTACATGACGGCTTTCCTAAGCAAGAGAAAGTATCCAATTATCTCAAGAATTCTCTTGAATTAACTCAACCATTATCAATAGAATTCCGGGAAGCATTCATTGACTTATATGCATTCCCGCTCCATAATGTAGATATTAGAATCGGAAAACAAAGAATTGCGTGGGGCACTGCTGATAAATTTAATCCCACTGATAATATCAATCCCGATAAACTGGATGATATTTACGAATTTGGAGATCATTTTGGCTCCACCGCATTCAATATTAAATGGTACCCCGGACCATTCACTACACAACTTATTTACATTCCTACATTTACACCGGCAGTCCTACCAAGGGGAGACTGGATAAATGCCTTTATAAATTACAATGTACCTGATACTATTCTACAACAATTTCCACAATATAACCCATTGGATATATTCGATTACATTAATATAGACAATAGAGTTAAAAATACTTCAAGTTTTGCCTTTAAAATCTCTACTATGCTTTTTGGATATGATTTATCCCTGAGCTTTTATAAAGGCAGAGAAGATATCCCTGTTCTCGATTATAATAACGTATATAAATTTTTCGATACTATTTCAAAATACGATCCCAATACTCCTATTAGTTTTGAATACGGTCCACTTTTCTTATATCCTAGGAAATCAGTAATAGGCATTGACTTTGCAGGTTCGATTAGAAATATTGGAATCTGGGGAGAATTTGCCTATACAGACATGCAAGAAGTTTATCATTGGATTCCACTAATCAATCCACAAAAAGTAATAGATGCTGGAGGTAAGTTCATTAAATATGTCCTTGGTTTTGATTATACTACCGCATATAATCTTTATATAAATTTCCAATATATTCATGGTTTTTTACATGAGATGAAAAAAGATAACTTAAACGATTACTTTAGCTTCAGACTGGAGAAAAATTTTCCATACAAGAATTTTAAATTGATTTTACTTAGTGGACTTGCATCTGTATCTGACTGGGATAATATAAAAGAATCATATGGTTTCACTGTAGGACCTGGTTTAGAAATAAGACCCTCTGATGGAGTTGAACTAACCATCGGAACCTACATCATCGATGCAAAACCAGGGTCATTCTTCTATAATGTAAAAGACCTTGATGAAGTATATCTTAATTTTAAGTATAGTTTTTAAATATATCTATTTTTTGAATCTATGCCTGAAAATAGAATATATAGATATCCCATAGAATCGATAAACAGGTTTATTATTTAAGTAAATTGTTGAAATTGCAGGGATTATGTAAGAAGCGTTCCTAAGCTTAAAGGCAATTCCAAATTCAATTGTTCTAAAATATTGTGTATTGATATAGTCATAAATTTTGAAATTCAAAACTTCATTGATATCAAAAGAGTTATAGTAAATTGAGAAATAGGGGACAAATCTATACACTTCCTTGCTAATCGAACCCCCAAATCTTTTATTAAAGAGTTTTATTTCCTGAGAAAAGATATTAATGAAAATATTTTGACCGGCACCAATTGCCATATCAAAAAGGGTAAACTTCCTTGGTGTAACTTGATATCGTAAGCCGAATTCATATAGGTATGGGAAAAGAGAAGCTTTTATGAAGCCTTCAAAGTTATATCTCATTCCGCATGTTAATTTAAGGCTAACTCTAAATGAAGGTGGATTTTTACGATCAAATGTGTCTGCGGTTATATTTTCTACCCCTCCAGTAATTGCTAATTCTCCCCTATCAAGAGTTCTACCCAACTCAAAGTAATTAGTTATACAACGTTTAAATAAAAGTAATAAAATAGATAAAACAAAAATACAAATTTTTCTTTTCATTTTTTGTTACCTCTTATACATATTTAAAATATATAAAATACTGGATTTAATATGTATTATAAATTTTCATCAGTAAACGCTATTCAAAATGTGACTTTTAAACCATAACGCTTTCCTGACCAGAGTCTATAACAAATAAACAAGTAGAATTAATTGTCTCAGATACTTTATGCATAAAATCGCAGTTAATCTCCCGTGGCATACCAAAAATATTTATATCCCCCTTGTCGCATTTTTCTAACACCTCAAAAAACGCTCCCTCATAAATTAGAAGTTCTGTATTGGACGGCATTCGGGCGTAATCAAGAAGTCTGGCGAATATTTTTTCAGTCAATTTTCTTTCTTCCAAATTTTTCACCACTGAGATAATATTTATTATTCCCTCCCAATTTCGCTGAAGTTGAATTGCCAATAACAGAGATAGATTACGATTAGGACTTTTTGTCCTCATCCAGACATTGATCTTCTGCTTTTCACCAAATCCAATTTTTGGATGTAATGAAAGTATGCAAATTCCAAGGCTTTCTCTTTTACATATTGCTATCATCTGCTCCAGTCGCTCATCTTTTGATCTATCACTACTCATGGTCATAAATACCATATTGGGTGGGAAAAACATGCTTTTCAAAGTCTGTGTAATTATAGAAAATCCCTCTAAGAAGTGTTGGCTTTCGATAATACCGTATGAAGTAAAAATACCCTGGCTTTTTATAGGCTCTATTAATTCTTCCATATCTTTTTCAAGTTTTTCACTTTCCCTCAATTCATCATCGTGTATCACAATTTTTTCTTTCTTTTTAAAGTAACTAATTAGAGTTTTAATCCGGCTTTCGGGGGTCTTTTCTATAATATTTATTGAAAATAGCCTGAGTGTGCCACTGGGGAAAACAATATCTTTTATAAATTCCATCATACCTTTCCAGGTTGCAGGATCTTCTATAGGCACCATCATATTGGGTTTCCATGATTTTGCATGCTGAGGCATACGCGAAGCTGCCTTAGCAGCCCACTCAGCAAGAGCATTGAACAGACTTACTCTCACATCTCCCCATGGAGTTACGAGTCCTCTTTTTACCTGAATGATATAGAAAGCGATGATCAACACAAAAGCAATACCAGCAAAAACTGGATCAATCAAAAACATCACTATTACACTCCATATCGATCCAATAAGTGGGAAAATCAAAGGCGCACTAAATTTTGGTCTAAAAGATGGGATTTTTACAAGCTTTTCGATTGTTACAGCTACGTTTATAGTACCGTAGGTAATTAAAAAGAACATAGTCAAAAGGGGTGCTATTGTATTCAAATCCCATAGCAAAAGGCAGGCTTCAATAAAAAGAACAGTAAATATCAAAGAATTTCTTGGTTCACCCCCTTTTGTCTTTTTTGAGAAAAACTTTGGAAATGGTATTATTTTATCTCTTCCAAGTGTCATCAGTGTTCTCGGAGCACCCACAACACTTCCCATCGCTGATGAAAGTGTAGCAGAAAATATTCCTGCCAGCACCAGCTCCTTCCATTTCGCAATATCAAGCATAATCGTATAATTATTAAGTAACTCCTGTTCAGATGCATTCCTGCCAAGAAAAAAAGCCGATACCATATATATAATCATAGTAATAAAAATAGCTGATAATATTCCCAGCGGTAGAGATTTCTTAGCATCTTTCACATCACCTGACATTGCAGCGCCCGCCTCAATACCTGTTACGGCAGGGAAAAACAATGCGAAAACTTGCCAAAATGAAGCTTTTTCAAAACTACCCCAGAGGATTATATTACCATTATGCGATCCCCCTGCAAAAAATGAAATTAAAGATAGTGTAATTACTGCAAATACTATATAATAAATCTTTGCGACAAATTTCACACTGATATAACTTGATATAAAGACAAACAATAGAACCAGAGATGCAACAAGTTTTGCATTGTGATCAGGGAAAATTGATAACCAAGCCTCGGTAAAACCTGTGATATACAGTGCTCCACCCAGTGCTTGGGACATATAAAGTGGCACTCCAATCGCTCCACCTACTTCTAATCCAAGAGATTTCGAAATTATTGCATAGGATCCTCCAGAACCAATCCTCTCATTTGTAACTATTGAGGCAATGCTTAACCCTGTCGTTATTGTTACTACTTTGGCAAGAAGCACTATAATCAATGCACCGACAATACCTGCATTACCGACAACCCAGCCCATTCTTAAATAGAGGATAACGCCTATTATGGTCAAATAGGTAGGTAAAAATATTCCATTGAATGTACCCAGCTTTCTTTTCTCGTTCATTTAATAAATTTCTACCAATAGACAGGTTATTTTATATAAGTTTTTAAACTGTTCAAAGAAAAAGTTTCTTATAACCGATAAGTTTTTGGGATTTGACAGGTATATAAAAGTCTATACATTTCCTTAGGATATATGTTTTTCTATTTAATAAAGCAGAATAGTCTACTCCACTTAAACCTGTAGCAAAAATTTATCCTGCACTCTGTTATGCAAAACATGTATTAGTAAGCGATGAAGTTCTCTAACATGCGAAATATCTCATTATTCTAAATTCTTTATAACCATATCAGCAAATTCACTGGTTCCAAGCCAGCTACTAATTCCTTTCAACTCGGACAGATCTTTTGTTACTAATCCACTATTTATTGTTTTAACTAATGCGTTATAAATTTTTTTACTTGCCTGAAACAGTCCTATATGTTCCAGCATCATACATGCTGTTAGAATCATTGAAGTAGGATTGGCAATGTTTTTACCTGCTATATCCGGTGCAGTACCATGTACCGGCTCAAATAATGCCACTTCATCAGACATATTTACACCTGAAGTTAGACCAATCCCACCGACTAATGCAGCAATAGCATCCGACAAATAGTCACCATTCAGGTTCGTTGTAACAATGACATCGTAATTCTCTGGATGTAAAACAATCTGTTGAAACATATTATCGGCTATTACATCATTTACCTCAACTTTATCCTTTATCTTATCTTTATACTCACTTTCAATCAATTCATAAGCCCACTTTCTAAAGGCGCCCTCTGTATATTTCATAATGTTACCCTTGTGAACGATTGTTACCTTTTTTCTATTATTTTTTAAGGCATATTCAAGAGCTTTTCTAACTATCCTCTGACTGGCAAATCTGCTTATCGGTTTAACTCCAATTCCCGTTTCTTCTCGAAGTGTTATTCCAAAATTTTGCCTCAAAAACTCCTTAACTTTTTTAATTTCCTCTGAATCAGCTTCCCACTCAATACCAGAATACACATCCTCTGTATTTTCTCTAAAAACTACCATATCCACATTCTCTGCTTTTTTTATTGGTGAGGGTACTCCAGGGAGATACTTTACAGGACGAATGCATGCATAAAGATCAAGAACCTGCCTAAGAGTAACATTTAAACTTCTATAACCTTTTCCAACAGGAGTCATCAAAGGTCCTTTGATTGCAATTTTATATTTCTTTATTGTTTCTATAGTTTCAGCAGGTAATAATTCTCCAACTCTATTAAGCGCCTTTTGACCAGCTAATATCTCTATCCACTCGATTTTATGTTCCTTACCATATACATTAGAAAGCGCACTATCTACGACTTTCTTCATTGCGTAAAAGATTTCTTCGCCTATTCCATCTCCTGTAATATATGGAATTTGCATCATTATACCTCCGTATCTATCCTTTCAAAAAATTTAATGGAAAATTTAAAAGTAAATTTTCATATATAGAAAAAGTAAATGGGGATGATATAATATAGTTTTTCAATTATTAATAAAAGAGCCCGATACACCTGGTATCGGGCTTTTATGTTTGCAATGTGGGCTTTAAAATATTTTACTTTAGAAGCAGCATCTTTCCAGTAGCACTAAATTGGTTTGCTATAAGTTTATAAATGTATATTCCCGACGGGACAGCTCTTCCTGACTTGTCAGTACCATTCCATATAACTTCATAGTTCCCCGGAATTGCGTATTCGTTGACCAATGTTGTTACTTCATTACCAAGCAGATCGTAAATAGCTATTTTAACCACACTATTCTCTGGAATATAGTATCTTATTTTTGTAGCTGCATTAAATGGGTTTGGATAGTTATTATAGAGTCTATAACCCATGGGCTTGTCAATATTCTCTTCGAATTTTGTCTCAACCGATTCATCACCTTTCACTACTAGTGAGGTGAAATGTGGTACATTAGAATAGATTCTATTCAGATTAGAATCAACCGTTACGTATGTCAAACCCAACGTATCTAAAGTAACGCTATCATCTTCTATATATGCATAATATAGACTCAGTGTAGATGGATCGATACCCCTTTTATTAATTAGACCTCGTTTGAAAACCACCCCTACAATAATGTCTTTATTGAAATAAAATGGCTCAGCCAATGAATCATCGACAAATACTTTAAAATCAACACCATTAATTACTCCACGAAGCTGAAAAGTCAGACTGTCACCACGGATTTCTGCAAAAGGTGGAATATCTATATGAATCCGAATATCACTGTTTAAACTTTTAATAGGTATATAAATTTTGCTACCGTTCAAAATATTTAGTGGTTTGGGAAGTCCTGAAAGAACCCATATCTCGCCTTCTTGTAATTCTTTCATAACAGAATACCCATCTTTATTAGGCGCTGTTCTTGTTATTGTAACAGTATTTAAAACTGAATCAGCACTTGCAGAATCATCCACAATAACAAAAGCTGAACCTCTCAAATCCCCGTACTTAGCCTCAATAACGGCATAACCGTAGCCGGAAGCTTCTAAGGTACCTTCATCGGATAGTGTTCCGACATTCATACCTTTAATAGACCATGTAACTCCAGAATCCAGATTCGTAAAGGTGTGAGTGGAATCGCAATATTTCAATGCCTGAAAATGAAGATTCGAACCTATTACAATGACAGTATCCTGTGGAATAATCTTTAAACATCCATTTTCAACATAAACCGAGTCGTCTACCTGAGCGGTTAATGCTAATGAGAATAGCCAAACAACTACTAACCAAAGTAACAGTTTTCTAATCATAGTTTTACCCTCCTTATTTACACTGCCCTTTTTTAAATATCTCTAAATTAATTATAATGTGAAATTTCATTTTCAATTGTGATGCAAGTCAACTCAGATGTTTTAACAAAGTATCCACTTAAAAAATCTTGTAACTACATAAAAAGAAACCTATATTATAACCGACCGTTCGGTCATTATTGTTAAGAGATGGCAAAACAAGTAAATAAAGAAAAGAAAAAAGAAAAGATAATATTAGCAGCCCTTAAAGTATTCGCGGAGAAGGGTTTCTATAAAACTACAATAGCAGATATATCAAAAGAAGCTGGCATTG